>NZ_CANCWQ010000002.1:0-131937 GCF_947381555.1 Limosilactobacillus pulli | reverse complement strand
GACTCCTTTTTTAGTCTACTTTGAGTCTAACCTTGTTAGGCTTTTTTTGTTAAATGTTACGAACTAGCAAATCGCGTAAAAAAACGGTGATAACGATCAGCGAAATCACCATCAAAAAGGCGATCATAAACTCAAATGTCATGTTCTGCGCTGCATATCCAGGCAATTTGTCAATAAAGGTACCGGTTGAGTATTGCTTGAGATTTTTGTTTTTGACCGTCTGCTTCTGATCAGAAAAAATTCCGCTAGCCGCGAACTGATCCCCCGTTCCTTTAAGGGTCTGCCAGATTGACAGACTGCCGTAGACTACTGAAGCAATATTCAGCTTGGCATCTTTAGCAAAACCCACAACACGATATTTTTGCGTACTGCCGTTAAGCGTGATCTGATCGCCCAACCGATAGCCTTTGCTCTTTAATCCTTCATCGAGCACGACCTGATTTTTGTCATGCGGCTTGTGACCGCTACTGAGCTTCAGTTTCTTTTGGTAGATAAACTGCGAGCGGTCCAGGCCAACAAACTGAATCGTCTGCTTGTCGGTCGTTCCCTTGGCTCTTTCAATCACTGCCGGCGTCTGCCCGACTAATGCCTGATGATCGTTTAGCTTAGGCAGATCCTGCTTGGCAATCAGCGACTGACTCAGATTGATATTGGAATTCTTGTTTAAAACCACGCTCTTGGCGTCCCACGAATCGATCGCAGCCGTATTTTCATTAGCCGGCCCCAGCATCATGCCCATCAATAAACATCAAGTAGCCGATCAAGACAATCATGCCAATAATCAGACCATATCTTAACTTCTCATGACGAATTTCCTTAACGGCCAGAAACATTTTTATCACCTTCGTTTTCTAATAAGCGCTGCAGAGCCTGCAACAAGCGCTGTAAAATCATTGTCTGTTCATCGGGAAAATTCAGGCACTCCTTGATTGCCGCATGATTGATCGTCATGATGGTCCACTGCAAGGCCGAGATTTTCGAAACTGGATGCATCGGCAGTATTCCTTCATTACACCGCAGATGAAGCTTGATCAGATCATAATAGCGGCTGCCATGGACCTTTTGCACAAATTCACGCGTCTGTTCAAAATAGTCCTGGGCACTCATCAACTGGTGCGGCGTGGTTGCCACGTTTTGGTGAATATCCTGCATTGCCTTAGCATACAGATACTGATAAGCATCTTTTAAGTCGGCAAAATACTTATAGAATGCGCCACGAGCAATTTCGGCCTCTTTAACGATCCGCGCTACCTGTGCCGTTGCCAGTGAATGCTCACTAAACTCATGCAGCAGGGCCTGCTCAATTTTTTGCCGTTTTTCATGATTCAAATTTTCAAAAGTACTGGTCGGCATCTGAATTTCCCCTCCTAATTAAGTGACACCGTGTCAACTACTATGTGATCATACCGCTATAGTGACACCGTGTCAACTTTAGGCAATAAAAAACAGCCGCCATTTTGACGACTGTTTTGAACATTTTATCTAAGTGAGTTAGGCTTCTTCGCCGCCAACCTTGACAACGGCCTTGGAAACCTTGCCCAGCTTACCGCTGACAAAGTCTTCTACTTCATTGAAGGCCAGCTCATGAGAGAACAATGGCAGTGGATCAACCTTGCCGCTAGCCAGCAGTGCAATTGAGTCTTCAAACGTGTAAGGGTTGATGAAGGCACCTTGAATCGTCAACTGCTTCTTGAAAACGTCGTAAGTGTTGACAGAGAACTTAGCATCTGGATTACCAACACCAAACATCAGAACCTGAGCACCCTTGGCAGCGGCTGCCAGACATTGTTCTTGCGTCTGTGGCAGACCAACGGCTTCAACAACGATGTCAAAAGCATCGGCTGGAATTTCTTCCTTGGTTGTGTTAATCGTCTTAACGCCGAAGTGTTCGCGGTTGTTAGCCAGCTTTTCATCAGAGCGACCTGCCAGCGTTACTTCGTGAATGCCGCGTGCCTTCAGGATTTGAGCAAACAGTTGACCTTCAAAACCGTCACCTAAGACCAGTGCTTTTTGGTATGGGTGCGTAGTCAGCAGGTCAACACCGTGCATTGCACAAGAAATTGGCTCTACAACGGCTGCAGCCTTCAGGGAAACATTGTCAGGAACTTGGTAGACAACCTTGGCTGGCGCCGTGAAGTATTCTTCAAAACCACCGTCACGCGTAACACCAACTGCGTCCAAGTGTTCACACAGTTCAGGGCGTGAGGTCCGGCAGTACTTGCATTGACCACAGTAGATGTTAGGGTCAACGGTTACGCGGTCGCCAACCTTAACGTTGGTAACGGCATCGCCAACCTTGGCTACGACACCAGAGTTTTCGTGGCCAAGCACGATTGGTGGAACTGCAGAAGCAGAACCCGGCAGACCAGCGTACAGTGCCTTGTCAGTACCACAGATACCAGCGTAGGCCGTGTGAATCAAAACTTCATCTGGCTTGATTTCAGGAATGTCATATTCTTGAACGGCAAGATCTTTAATACCTTGTAATACAAGTGCCTTCATCGATTTATACCTCTTTCTTTGTGAAAACATTAATTTAAATTTTGCCAATAGTATAATCCAGGTCTCAATCATATGTCAACCGGTTATCACTATTTTTGATAATCGTTTGACATTAAGTGATCGTTTTAACTATATGATAACGCTTGATTTTCGATGATTAATTTTTTTGAATTTTTCGCGACAAAAAATCGTAAGCGTTTCAATATTAAGCATATCAAGATCGCTATCATTTGATTGCCAATGTAAAATTACTGTAAAATACCGTTAGATAGGCATTCTTCCATTGCAGGACTTTAATTTTTATGTTAGCCTAACAAAGGTGTTTTATTGCATTAAACGTTTTTTGTTGGGTAATGCAAATTTTCAATTAAGAAAGGTGGGTTTACCGTGGATAACAACACGAATGACCAACGCCGCAAGCACAAACTGATCGAGTATGCTAACGGCAAATCACTTGAAGAAATCAACGGCACCGTTGAAGTTCCTAAAGGTAAAGGTTTCTGGAAGACACTTTTAGCTTATTCCGGACCTGGCGCATTGGTTGCTGTCGGCTACATGGATCCTGGTAACTGGTCTACTTCGATCACTGGTGGTCAGGCATTCGGTTATACCTTAATGACGACCATCCTGATTTCAAGTTTGATTGCGATGCTGCTTCAATACATGGCTGCCAAACTTGGGATCGTGAGTGAAATGGACTTGGCCCAAGCCATTCGAGCTCGTACAGGGAAGGCGCTCGGTATCGTTTTGTGGATTATGACCGAGCTTGCAATTATGGCAACTGATATTGCCGAAGTTATTGGTGCGGCAATCGCCCTAAACCTTTTATTCCATATTTCATTGATTCCAGCGGTCTTCATCACAGTATTGGACGTCTTGGTTCTGCTGCTGTTGACTAAAATCGGTTTCCGCAAGATTGAAGCAATTGTTGTCTGCTTGATTTTAGTTATCCTGTTCGTCTTTGTTTATGAAGTTGCACTATCCGATCCAAACTGGAGCGCTGCTTTTGCCGGTCTGCTTCCTTCAGCAGGTGCCGTAGCAACTGAACCGCAACGCTTGGGTATTACGCCGCTGTCTGGCTCTTTGGGGATTATCGGGGCGACTGTAATGCCTCACAACCTCTACTTACACTCCGCTATTTCACAAACGCGTAAAATCGATCATACTGATGCAGAAGACATCAAGCAGACGATCCGTTTTACGGCTTGGGACTCCAACATCCAATTATCAGCTGCTTTCTTAGTTAACTGTCTGCTTTTGATCATGGGGGTTGCCGTCTTTAAATCTGGTACGGTTAAGGATACTTCTTTCTTTGGTTTGTATGAGGCATTAAGCAACACGTCAATGCTGAGCAACCCGATTCTGATCTCAGTAGCCAAGTCCGGTCTGCTGTCAACGCTGTTTGCAGTTGCGCTGTTGGCTTCTGGGCAAAACTCCACGATTACCGGTACCCTGACTGGTCAGGTTATCATGGAAGGTTTTGTTCACATGAAGATGCCATTATGGGCTCGGCGGCTGGTAACGCGTCTGATTTCTGTCGTTCCGGTACTGCTGTGTGTCGCTATGACTGCTAAGGACAATGCCATTCAGCAACACGCGGCCTTAAACATGCTGATGGAAAACTCACAGGTCTTCTTGGCCTTTGCCTTGCCATTCTCAATGCTGCCACTGCTTTTGATGACCGACAGCAAAGATGAAATGGGTGAGTTCAAAAACTCTGGCTGGGTTAAGGCATGTGGTTGGCTGTCAGTTATTTCGCTGACATTCTTAAACCTTTACAATCTGCCAAGTACTTTCGAAGGCTTTGGCATCTGGCAAAAGAGTACGGCTGATGTATTGGCTTGGATCTCCATTGTAGCTATCTTATTGCTGTTAGCTTGGACGATCTACGACATGTACAAAGGCAACAAGCGGCTCGTTGCAGAAGGCATTCATCATCCTTGGAAATCCAAAGATGATCAAAAGCCAGCTAGTCAAGATTAATAAAATAAATATTTTAATTTATCAATAAAAAACCGTTTGAACGCTTTGCTTCGAACGGTTTTTAGTATTTTTGGTGTATAATATCCTGTGTTTAGGCATCAGCCGCGTTATGCTGACTGCGCGGCCAAAATAATTTTGAGGTGAATATTTTGGACAACCACGATAATAAAGAAAAGCGGCGCCCAAGCCGAGTTGAACTATACGATCAACCAAACAAGCGCCCGGAAAAAAAGACGCATTTCTTCTTTGATAAAAAAGCTGATCGCACGGCTAAAAAAGAAGCTGCGCCAACGTTTAAATTAGATAAGCAAGCCAAGCGCTCATCGCAAAGCAATTCCGATCTGAGTATTAATGCTCAGCCAACTACTAATGGTACGCGCTCTGGCATGAACTCCCAGCCAATCAGCAATGACACTCGTTCCCGTCGCAGTCAGGATCGACTAGGCTCGCGCAATGGTCAGGCAACTGCCGCTAAAATGACCAGCTTAGGCGCTAAATCAGGCAAAAACAAGCAACCAAAAAACAAAAAGCCTGGTCATCGTCCCTTTAAAATTGCTTTGGGAATCCTTTTAGCAGTCTTGATCGTCATGGTCATCGTCTTTGCCGTCAAGCAGCAGGATCCCGTGACCGACAATTCCAGCGATACGACCGTCTCCACGTCTTCTAAGAAAAAATCCAGCAACTCAAAGAAGTCCAGCAGCCACAAAAAGAAGCATTCTTCTTCCAGCTCATCTTATGAAGCCAACTACGACACCAATGATCAGGATTCGTATTACGTACCAAGTACTACGACGAATTCATCATCTGCTCCAGCGGCCAGCTCATCCAGTCAAACAACTGCCAACAACAATAACCAAACAACCGGCAATGGCAATAGCAGCTATCAAGGCGGCAGCAACTACGGTAACTCTGGCAATAGTGGCAACAGTAGCAATAGCAACGGCAACAGCAGTTCAACCAATACCAATACGCCTTCTGAATCCGTCAGCGGCAATACCGGTGGCCCTACCCAGGATGGCGGTGCTCAATAGTCAAGATTTTCAAATCAGTCTTGACACGATCCAGACAGGTGCATATAATTCAAACTAATGACAAAGGACATGCCTGATGCGGCTAGTTATCCAGGGAGTCGGTACCTTGGCTGGAAGTACCGTTGACCAAGCACATCAGCGTACCACCTTTTTGAATTGTCACTGGCCGAGATAAGGTCAGTCGGGTCGTGCCCGTTACCACACTTAAGAGGCGACGCCATTAGTGCGCCGTAAATTAGGGTGGAACCACGCTGATTATGTTACCAACCAACGTCCCTTTGATTGTTTTAGGCAGTCAAAGGGACGTTTTTTATTACCACAAAGGAGAGATTTTAAATGGCTCAAGTTGCTGTTATGAACGTCGATGGCTCAGTCAACAAGATTGACCGCGACTCAAAAGAAAGTTTGGACGCCCTGCGTCAATTATCCGCTCTGATGCTGAAGGCTGCACTGCAAAAAGAATTTGCCGGCATTCATCTAGGTGCCGATGCGGTCGAAGAAGACGGCTTCTACGTTGACTCTGACAAAGATGAACAGCAGGTTTCTGCTGACGAACTGCCACAATTAGAAGCAGCCATCAAGTCTATTGCCAAGTCAGAAGCCAAGGTTGAGTTCAAAGAGGTCAGCGTAGATGATGCCCTGGCTAGCGTCAAGGACGATCCATTCTCAACTGAACTGATCAACGAAAACGCTAAGGACGGCAAGGTTGCCATGTATGATCTGGATGGTGTAATGGCTGTTGCCAGTGCTCCAATTCTGGTTTACGCCAACCTGGTCAAGAACTACAAGCTGCTCAGCGTTGCCGGTGCCTACTGGAAAGGCATGTCATCCAACCCAATGCTGCAGCGGATCTATGGGACGGCCTTTTACAAGAAAGACGATCTGGAAGCCGATCTGAAGGCTCGTCAAGAAGCCAAGGAACGCGACCACCGTGTCATCGGTAACCAGTTGGATCTGTTCTTTGTTGATCCTAAGGTTGGTGCCGGTCTGCCATACTGGATGCCAAAGGGTGCCACGATTCGCCGGACGATTGAATGCTATGTGATCGACAAGGAACTGGCTGATGGCTATGAACACGTCTACACGCCGGTTTTGATGAACCTGGATGCCTACAAGACTTCTGGTCACTGGGCTCACTACCGCGAAGACATGTTCCCACCAATGGACATGGGTGACGGCGAAATGCTCGAACTGCGGCCAATGAACTGTCCAAGTCACATTCAAGTCTACAAGCACCACATTCGTTCCTACCGTGAATTGCCATTGCGGATTGCCGAACTTGGAATGATGCACCGTTACGAAAAGTCCGGCGCGCTTTCTGGTCTGCAACGGGTTCGTGAAATGACGCTTAACGATGGCCACACGTTCGTTGCTCTGGACCAGATCCAAGACGAATTTGCCAAGATTTTGAAGCTGATTATGGACGTTTACAAGGACTTTGACATTACTGACTACACGTTCCGTCTTTCATACCGTGACCCTAAGAACACGGAAAAGTACTTTGCCAACGACGAAATGTGGGAACGTTCGCAATCCATGCTGAAGGCTGCTATGGACTCACTGGGTCTGGAATACTATGAAGCTGAAGGTGAAGCTGCCTTCTACGGTCCAAAGCTGGATATCCAAACCAAGACGGCCCTGGGCAACGAAGAAACGATGTCTACGATTCAACTGGACTTCATGCTGCCTGAAAAGTTCGATCTGCACTATGTTGGTGAAGACGGCAAGCAGCACCGTCCAGTTATGATTCACCGTGGGGTTGTCGGCACGATGGAACGCTTCGTTGCTTACCTGACGGAAATCTACAAGGGTGCCTTCCCAACCTGGCTGTCACCTGAACAAGTCGTTATTATCCCAGTTTCCGATGACAAGCATGGCGACTACGCTGATGAACTGGCCAAGAAGTTCAAGGCAGCTCAGATTCGGGTTAAGGTTGATCACCGGAACGAAAAGATGGGCTACAAGATTCGTGAAGCCCAAACGCAAAAAGTTCCATACACGCTGGTTGTCGGTGATGATGAACAGGCCAACAACTCGGTTTCCGTTCGTAAGTACGGTGAAAAGGATCAAAACGGTATGACCGTAGATGCCTTTATGGATGAGATTCTGCACGATATTGCAACCTACTCGCGCGAAGACTAATCAAAAAGCTGTTTGGTATTTAGCCAGACAGCTTTTTATTATTTTACAGCCCTGTTAAGCGCTTTTTTCAGCCGTTTAAATGGCAAGCTGGATAATTTATCGTTTCTAGGTCAAACGCGCTATAATGGGGGAAATTCATATTAGAAAGGTCAAAGAGCAAATGTCTCCATGGAATCGTTTCAAGAAATCAGCCTGCACGTCGATGATGGTCGGCAAACATGCTTCAACTGACGGCTCAACTTTTATCTCGCGCAACGAGGATCGTGTCAAGGCAATCGAGCCCAAGCGCTTTTTGGTGCAGCCTGCCGTTAAAGATCGTCACGCAACCTACGTCTCGGCCTATAATCAATTAACCGTGCCACTGCCAGCTGACGGTATGCGCTACACATCTACACCAAGCGTTGATCAAACCCAGGGTCCAAACGAAGAGGACGGCTTTAACGAGGCTGGTGTCGGTGAAAGTGCTACGGAATCCGTCTATGCCAATCCCAAAGTACTGGCCTATGATCCATACGTCAAAAACGGTCTGGCCGAAGACTCACTGACGACACTGGTGCTGCCCTATATCCATTCAGCTAGGGAAGGCGTTGAATATCTAGGTCGCCTAATTACCAAATATGGTGCGGCTGAAGGCAACGGTATCCAGTTTATCGATCAAAATGAGGTTTGGTACATGGAAATCGCCACGGGGCACTATTGGGTTGCCGTCCGCATCCCTGATGACTGTTATGCCGTGGCGGCCAACCAGATTGCCATTGAAGATATTGACTTTGGTGATGATAAAAATTTTGCCTGGGCAGATGGTATCCGGCTGTTTGTTAAGAATAATCACCTGAATCCTGACGATGAGCGTTGGAACTTTCGTCATATCTTTGGTACCAATACCAAGCAGGATCATCATTACAACACGCCGCGCGTCTGGTTCGCACAGCGTTATCTAAGTCCCAGCCTAACCGAGGATCAAACGCCTGAGTCAGCCGATATGCCGTTTATTCGCAAGCCCGATCATAAAATCAGCGTTGAAGACATTCAATACGTCTTAAAATCGCACTATAACGAAACGCCTTATGATCCACTGGGCAGCGGTACGCCAGAACAGCGCCGGCGCTATCGTTCCATCGCACTTTCGCGAACGGCGCAGTCGCATATTCTGCAAGCCCGCAATGACTCCTATGGTGGTGCCCAGTGCATTCAATGGGTCGAATTTGGCGTCCCGACGTTTTGTGCCTACGTTCCTTTCTTTGCCAATGTCAATGATACCGATGCCTCATACCGCGAGTTTCCAGCCAAGATGGATCTAAGCAGTGCCTATTGGTTAAATGAAGCACTGGCAAGCGTAGTTGAGAGCCATTATGCTGAATTTGCCAAAGACAACCTGAACTATCAAAATGAGCTGCAGGCCTGGGCAAGGCGCAAAATCAAAGCTATTGACGATCAAGTCGGTATGTTGGAAGGCCAGCGTCTAACCAGCTATCTGACCTCGCAGAACCATGATATTGCTAAGCACTTCAACGATCGTGCCCGCCAACACCTGTTTGATCTGCTGACCAAGGGAGCAGAACTGTCCAAGCTAACCTTTAAAATGGATCCAAATCTATAACCAAAAAAACAGCCCTGACCGGCATTTGTCGATCAGCGCTGTTTTTTTACTGCAGTGAATCCCAGGCCGTCAGTTGAACTGGTTTTTGCGTACTCAGCTGCTTGAGCTCATCACTAAGATATTTTTTATTGATAACCGCTTCATAGGTGTAGTCTTCAAACCACTTTTGAGTCATCACGAAATATCCCTTTTCGCCATTTTCCTCGCCCCATGAATTTTCGATCTTCCAGCGATCAATTTGACCATCAACTTCATTGAAGCCCGTCAGCGTCATGGCATGTGATACGCAAGCCTGTCTGGTTTCCAGTCGTTCTTTTTTGCCCATAACGTAATCAATGCCCAAAAGCTCTTCTTGATGATAAAGCTTGGCATCCATGATTCCCCGCTTGCGATCCATCTGCTGTAAGACATCATTGCCGACCCACACGGTTTCACCGGCTTTCAGCTGACTGACCACGCTCTTTTGCAACTGATCAAAAGCCACATTGACAAATTGAATCGGAATACCACCTACGACACTATCCTGCTGCGGCATTGAGTAGACCTGATTCAACTCATGATCAGGCGCATTGGTCAAAACTACGTAATCACGTAAATCAAGCTGCCAATATTGATGGAAAAATTCCAGTGGCGACAGATCAGACTGACGGTGCAACTTGTGGTCATCGTCTTCAAACTCAAGATCAAAGCGCTTTGGCGGCATGCCAAACGCATAAACCGCCAGTCGGTAAACCTCGCTGACCATTTTTTCCTTGGCAGCCAGAACCGCAGCTTGATCAGCGTGCTGCTCATTGATCATTTTACGCAGCACTAATGCGTCTTTATGCATCAGATCTTTCATTACTGCAGCAATGTCATCGGTGTTCTTGGTGTTATAAGTATCTGGCATTGCATATTCAGGTACGACGCCATACTTTTCAATGATCGAAGCGGCATTGGCCCATTGCCCGCCATCATTTTCAGCAAAGGCAACGTAAAAATCGACCAGACGATCATGAAATGGCAAACTGGCCGTCGCAATGATATTTTGCAAAAACATGTTGGCCCGTTCAACCCGATCCCAGAAAAACAAATAGTTCTGCGACAGCTCAAAATCCTTAAAGTGATACTGATTGGCAAATAAATGACGCAGCGTGTTCAGCGCGGCAAACGACCAGCAGCGACCACTGTGCCGTTGATTGCAGACTTTCCCCGTCTTGACTTCATATGAAAAAACGCGGTGATTGCGTTGACTGACGTTTTGGTCCTCGCTGGATGCCTTGATGCCGTTTTTCATTACCGTTCTTGCGATAATTTTCGCATCCGGTCGTGCATTAAAATCAGCCTCATAGCTTTGAATCTGAGACAGCGTTAATTTTTTAAATTCAGACATATTGAATCTTCCTAACTTGATTAGCTTTTCTAAATTATCTTAATGCATGTGTTCAACCAAATCAAAAACAGCGTCCTCGTTAAAGAACGCTGCTGATGTTAGTTGTCGGCAAAGAAATGCTTCCATTGCTGATTGATATTGTTTTTGGCCGGTTGCTTACGGTTCCAGAAGCCAACCTTGACGACACCGACAATCTTGCTCTTTGGCACAAAGCCCCAATAGCGACTGTCATTGGAGACGCTACGGTGATCCCCCAAAACAAAGTATTCACCCTTTGGTACCTTGTAGGCTCCATTATGGGAAACCCAGCTGTTTTCCTGGGAAATACTGTGCAAGGTCCACGTTCCGGTACCACTGGAACGTTCACTCTTGCTGATGTAGCTTTGGTTGACCTTCTTGCCATTGACATAGAGATTGCCATTCTTGGCTTCCACCGTATCGCCAGGCAGACCGATGACCCGCTTGACGTATTCGGTCTTAACGGAAACCTGTGGATCAACGCCATTGGCATCAAATACCACTACGCTGCCACGGTGAATCTTCGCCTGTTTTAAGCAGACCACCCGCTCGTTGTTCTGTAAGTTGGGCTGCATTGACGGACCATCAACCCGTACGAACTGAAACCCAAACTGTTTGATTAAAAGTGCCAGCAAAAGGCCAATCGCAATCGGTACGATCCAACTCATTAATTCTTTAAAAGCTTTCATCAAAATTGCTCCCAGATTAGTTTTCTAACGGCAATTTTAATACACTTTTACAGAAACTAACAACTTATTCATCATATTCGCGCATCAATTTTTGTGTCAGCTGATAATCGCCAACGTATGGAATATCGTGTCCCTTTTCATGCATGAACTGCTCACGACCTTTGGCGGCCATAAACATCACGTCACCAGGCCGCGCCAGCTTAAAAGCATCCTGAATGGCAGCTGCCCGATCCACGTTGATATGCACTTCAGCTGTCGGATTATCGATATGTGACTTGATCTCCTCATCAATCTTGTGCGGATCTTCAAAGAAGTTGTCTTCACTGGTCAAGATTGCCACATCGGCATATTTGGCCAGTGCCTCACCGATATCCTTACGGCGCGACTCAGCCTTGCCGCCAGCCGCACCGATTACCACGATCAAGCGGCCGTTGGGATACGTGTTTTTCATGTATTTAAAGCTTTCGTTTAAGCTTAGGTAGTTGTGCGCATAATCAACGCAAGCCAACAGCCCGTGGTGATTGCTGAGAATCTCCATGCGGCCAGGTACCGTTGTTTCTTCCAACCCCTTGGCAAAAGCTGCTGTATCATCACTGAACTGACGACCCACGATCAGTGCTGCCAGAGCATTGCTGTCGTTAAACGTACCTGGAATATTGATCTTAAACTCACCATTAAGCTCAGGCTGGCAGCTGCTAAACGTCGCCACGTGAAACTCATGCGGCGAATCGACTACATAACGATAGTCGGCATTAGACTGACTGCTGCCAAATGAGATTACCTGATTGCCAGCAGCCAGCGCTTTTTGGGCCAACAGCTCGTAATAAGGACACTCACGATTGATGATCACCTTGGATGAGTTGAGCATCAGCTGACTCTTACAGTACAGGTAGTCTTCAAAGCTTGGATGTTCCACCGGACTGATATGATCAGCGGCAATATTTAAAAAGACGCCGATATCAAAATGCAGTCCATAGACCCGTGACTTTTTGTAGGCCTGACTGGAAACCTCCATAATCAGATACTGCATCCCATTGTCAGCAGCCTGACGCATCATGCGAAAAAGGTCCAATGATTCTGGCGTTGTCAAATGAGCCTCTTCAAAATGCTCGCCATCAAGACATTCAGCAATTGAAGACAGCTGGGCCACCTTTTGGTTAAAGACCTGGTTCATTAAATGACGCGTAAAATAGACCGACGTTGTTTTCCCTTTGGTTCCTGTAAAGCCGATCACCTTTAGCTCTCGCTGCGGGTTGTTGTAAAACTCGCGCGCCAACAGAGCCATTGCTTTTTGGACGTCATTGACTACCAGCTGAACGAATTGATCTTGATCTTTGCCGGCATAGACGTTTTCAGTCACGCAGGCAACGGCTCCCTTTTCAATCGCATCCTCCAGATATTTTTCGTTAAAGTGCAGTCCCTTGCACATAAACAGCGTTTCCGGTGCAATGCGGCGCGAATCATAGGACAAGAATTGAAGCTTGCGGTCCTTGAGGTTGGCTGGAATCTCAAAGCGCCAGTCATTATCGATTACGATTTCGCGCAGCAATTGATCCTGTTTTAAAATGTTGGCAGCTTGATTAAGCGTCAGCATTTCTCCCCCACCTTTCATTTAAACGTTCATTGTCCTTCGATCATATTTCGTATTCTGGCACAAGATTATGAAAAAAATACGAAATCGTAGCGAAAGCACCAAGAACTTGTTTTTAAGATGTCTTTAAAAGACGACAATAAGGTCCAGTCTGTATACGCACCACAGACTGGACCTTATTTTCAGTTAACTGTCAAAGTATCGACTTCCCTAACAGCTATATTTAATTATACGCTTTCATCAACTGTTCTGTCAGCTGGTAATCGCCGACATAAGGCTTATCATGACCATTCTCGCGTAAGAACTGTTCCCGTCCTTTAGCGGCCATAAACATGACGTCACCAGGCCGCGCTATTTGAAAAGCAGTTTTGATGGCTTCTTCACGATCGATAATTTCATGAATCTCAACGTGAGGATCCACGATATGATCGCGAATTGCCTGAATAATCTTTTTGGGATCTTCAAAGTAGTTGTCATCTTCAGTCAGGATGGCCACGTCAGCATATTCAGACAAGGCTCGCCCAATATCCTGCCGCCGTGACTCAGCTTTGCTGCCAACTGAACCAGTAACCACGATCAAGCGGCCGTCTGGATATTCATGCTTTAAGAACTTGAAGCTCTCACTCATGCTTAAGTAGTTATGGGCGTAGTCGACACAGGCCACATAACCTTTTTCATTCTTTAAGATCTCCATGCGGCCCGGTACTTTGGTTTCTAAAAGCCCCGCCGCAAACTCACTGGTTTTGTCGCTTAGCTGCGCGGCGACTGCCAAAGCCGCCGTTGCATTACTGCAGTTAAACGATCCTGGCAGCATGACCCGAAAATCGCCATTTACGGCCGGCAGCTGGTCATTAAACGAAGCAACCTTGAAGTTACCATGCTCGCCTAAGGTAAAACGATAGTCGGCATCAGACTCATCGCTGCCATAGGTGATCAATTGGTTGCCAAAGGCGTGCGTTTTTTGGGCTAACAGATCAAAGTAAGGCATCTCACGATTGATGATCATTTTATCGGCATTTTTTACCAACTGGCTCTTGCACCAAAGATAGTCGTCAAAGCTTGGATGCTCAACTGGGCTGATATGATCACGCGAAATGTTCAAGAAAACGCCGATATCAAAATGCAGACCATCAACCCGCGACTTCTTGTAGGCTTGACTAGAAACCTCCATTACCAGATACTTCATCCCGTTGTTGACCGCCTGGCGCATCATCCGGTACAAATCTAATGATTCAGGGGTGGTCAAATGCGATTCGATAAAGTTTTTGCCATCCAGGCACTCGGCAATCGAAGAAAACTGCGCCACCTGATTGTCAAAGACATGCGCCAAAATGTGCCGCGTAAAGTAGACTGAAGTCGTCTTGCCTTTGGTACCGGTAAAACCGATCAGCGTCAGCTCTTTTTCGGGATCGCCATAAAAAGATCTTGCCACCGTTGCCATGGCTTTTTGCACATCGGTAACGACAATCTGCCAGACGTTCTGCCCAGCCAGCTCCTCATCATACACCTGCTGAGTCAGACAAGCTGTGGCGCCTTTTTTGACTGCATCCACCAGATACTGCGGGTTAAAGCGCTGACCCTTGCAGATAAAAAGCGTCTGCGGCTTAATTGCGCGCGAGTCATACGAAAGCTCCTTGAACTCAAGATCGGCAATTTTTTCTGGTACATCATACAGCCACTGACCGTCAACGATGATTTCCTTAAACAGGTCTCGTTCCTTGAGAGCGGCTACCGTCTGTTTAACCGTCAGCATTTAGTTCGCCGCCTTTTGCTTGGTTTGATCAATTGCTGATTCATCAGGCTTGAAGTTGTCGATAAAGTACAGCTTGTACCAGACTAAGAACGTGTAGACGGTCCAGATTTTACGCCGATCGTCAGTCTTGCCTTGGAAGTTGTCTTCAGCCATCTTCAAGATCTTGTCTTGATCAAAGAATTCTTTGACAAAATCCTGGCTGAATAGTTCGCGAACTTCTTGGTAGTACTTGTCTTCACGCAGCCAGGCCCGAATTGGCGTAGGAAAGCCCATCTTAGGCCGCGTTGCCCATTCTTCTGGCAGGTGACGGTTGGCAGCCATCCGGAAGGCCCACTTGGTACCCTTAGCGTTAAACAGGTACTTGGTTGGCGTGGTCTGAGCAACCTTCATCATTTCACGGTCCAGCAAAGGCACCCGCAGTTCCAGCGAGTTGGCCATACTCATCTTATCGGCCTTCAGCAAAATATCACCTGGCATAAAGCAGTGCAGATCAAGGTACTGCTTTTTGGCAACCTCATCAATATCTTTGTCTTCAACCTTGTCGTAATATGGGTCAACGATCTGCTTAACCGTTGGACCACAGTCAAATTCAGGCTGCAAAATGCTTTGGGCCTGTTCTGGACTGAAGATATAGGCTTCACCAATAAAGGTGTCACGGGCTGGCGCCAGGTTGGCATACATGTGCGCCTGACCATGGAAATGCTTGTTTTTAAGCTTTTCGGCAATCTCGTAGCGCTTTTGCCGCGGCTTTTTCTTTAGTTGATCGGTAATCCAACGAATCAGCTTGGACTTGGTGTAGAAGCCATAATCAATGTAGCCGGCAAACAGCTCATCAGCCCCTTCACCTGAAAGCATCGCCTTGTAGCCGTTGTCCTTGGCCAACTTGGTCAAAAAGTACAGCGGTACGACGGATGGATTAGAGTCCGGTTCATCCAGGTAGTATTGAATCAACGGGAAGGTGTGAAAGGCTTCTTCATTGGTCAGCTTGGCATCTGTGTTTTTCAAATTCAGCTTGGCAGCCAGCTCACGTGCTTCCTTGGTTTCATCATAGGTACTGTCAAAGCCGATTGAGAACGTGTTGTCAGGACGCATCATGGCCGTAACATAGCTGGAGTCGACCCCGGCTGAAAGAAATGAACCGACTTTAATACCCTTGTCGGCAAAAGAGTGCGCCTTAACCGATTCGGTAACGGCAGCTTCAATCTTGTCAACGGCCTCATCAAAGGTCTCATCGGCTGGCTCAAAGTCCTCATCCCAGTATTCGGTCATCGAGAACTGACCATCCTTGGTGTAGTGGAAAGAATGACCTTCTGGCAGCTTGTAGACACCCTTGAAGAACGTTTCCCGGGTAATTGGGTATTGGAACGTCAGATATGGTTTGAGCGCTTCTTTGTTCAGCTGCTTGTCAAAGCTTGGGTGTTCCAAGAAGGCCTTGATTTCTGAGCCGACAAAGAACGTCCCATTCATCTTGGCGTAATACAGCGGCTTGATGCCGAAGTGATCGCGGGCCCCAAACATTTCTTGGGTTTGTCGATTCCAGATAACAAAGGCAAACATTCCCCGCAGCTTCTTGCAGACATCATCGCCCCATTGCTCATAGCCATGCAGAATGACTTCCGTGTCCGTCTTGGTCGAGAAATGGTGGCCGGCAGCAATCAGTTCTTCACGCAACGGCTGGAAGTTATAGATCTCACCATTAAACAAAATGGCCAGATTTTCGTTTTCATTAAAGATCGGCTGCTTACCGCTCTTAACATCAACGAAACTCAAGCGTCGATGTCCCAAAGCCGCGTGTTCATCGACGAATTGGCCAGCATCATCGGGACCACGGTGGATGATCCGGTCCATCATTTTTTGAATCAGGCTTTCTTTGACTTGTGGTTTTTCATTATCCACAAATGCAACAATTCCACACATAATGACTCTCCTATGTTCTTGAATAAATTAGCGCTGCACGAAGTATTCCTTGTACTTCTTAGGCATTAATGAAAAGGCGTAGTGCATCAACAGCCGTTGCTTGAGCGTATCATGCTTGTCAAAGGCCGTCGTACCCCAATTGCCGGATTCGAGCATCTGCTTGGCGCGTTCCTTGTCTGGGCCTTCTTTAGCATACTTGTAGAAGACTTTCTTAGGCACGCTCAGCCACAGCTTGTTGCCATCCGCGTAGTCGGTGTGATCGTATGGTCGATGATAAATAGCATCGTCGACCACGTACTTGGCTAAGTTATAGCCGTTTAACGTGCAGTAGTAGCTGCTGCGGCCTTGACGCAAATTGATCTCAAAGATCTTGAACTTGCCATCACGACGATCGTACTTCATGTCAAAGTCTGCAAAGCCAACGTACTTGATTTCTTCCAGGAACTTTTGAATCGTTTGATAGATTTCCATGTTCTTTTCCGGAATGATCACCATGTAGTTGCCGACTGCCACTGGCGATGGATCTTCCAGCAAGGGATGACCAAGACAGATCATGCGTACCTTGTGATCCTGACCAACATAGGCGTTGACCACGCGCATGTTGGAATCATCGCCGGGAATAAAGTCTTGGGCGATCAGCTTTCCGGTATAGCCGGCCTGAGCAATCTCAGGCAGCAGCTTATCAAACTGATCCCGCGTATCCAAGACATAGGCCTTTTTGCGATCGGCAAAATGAATGTCCAGCCAGGCGATACTGTCAGAAGGCTTCAAGGCAATCGGAAAATCAAACGGCAGCTCAATTTCTTTTGGCTTTGTAAATTCAGCAGCTTCGATCAGCTTGGTCTTTGGATATGGCAGACCATACTTTTCAGCAGCTGCATAAAAGGTTTCTTTCGTACCCAGTTTTTGAAACATATCGTAGTCAACGTATGGACAGACGAACCATTGCTTCAACTCATCCAAGTGCTTGGCGATCAGTTCCGTGTAGCCATCTCCGCAAGACAGCAGCAAGTATTTTTTATCTGGCTTTAGATCCTTGGCAATCTCGCGCATCGACTTGATAAAGCCCGGATCTTCGTTAAAGCCCTCGATCACATGCACATCAGCCAGCTTGGTGTAGCGAGTTGGCGCCATATGCGTAACCCCATAGGCAATGCTTTTGATTCCATAGGCTTCATAAAAAGAACGTGCCATGCCATAGCAGTTAAAGTCCGTTCCCAGCAGAATCGGCTGGAAATCAATTTGATCATTCACTTTAAAATCATCCTCATATTTTTCTAGTGATACTGTCATTGGCGCTTTAAAAAACGCCCTCTGAAACTTTAATGATAATCCAAACCCAAGACGCCTTCAAGAGATTCTCTAATCCTTAAGCTTTGCTAAACGTCCTTGACGTAAGTAGACACTCAAAATTGCCAGGTCAGCTGGGTTGACGCCGCTGATTCGCGATGCCTGCGCCAAAGTTTCGGGCCGAATCTTCTCCAGCTTCTGACGGCCTTCCGTAGCCAGGCCATCAATTGCCGAGTAGTCCAGGTCAGCTGGAATCTTTTTAGCTTCCATGCGCTTCAATCGTTCTACCTTGACTTCTTCTTTTTTGATGTAGCCTTCATACTTCAATTGAATTTCAACTTGTTCAATTACTTCGCGGCTGAGTGGCTCGTCAGGATCAGGAATCAATTCCATCAGTGTTTGATAGTCAACATATGGGCGCTTCAAAAAGTCGGCAGCCGCAATAGCATCTTTCAATGGATTGTCGCCGTGCGCTTCAATCAGATTATTGGCCGCCTCGTTGGTTGGCTTGATCCGAATCTTCTTCAAGCGTGCAATCTCGGCTTCAACCAATGCCTTTTTGTGCTCCATCTTGGCCAAACGCTCATCAGAAACCAAGCCGATTGCATGACCTTTTTCCATTAAGCGCAGATCAGCATTATCATGACGCAGAATCAAGCGATATTCAGCACGACTGGTCAGCAGACGATATGGCTCTTTGGTGCCCTTGGTTACCAGGTCATCAATCATGACGCCGATGTAAGCATCCGAGCGTTTCAAGACAAATGGTCCTTTGCCCTGAGCGCGCAGACCGGCATTGATTCCGGCAATCAATCCCTGGCCGGCAGCCTCTTCATAACCAGATGTCCCATTGGTCTGCCCAGCTGTAAACAAGTTCTTGATTAGCTTGGTTTCCAGCGTTGGGTGCAGCTGGTATGGTGCTACCACATCATATTCAATGGCATAGCCCGGCCGCATCAGTTTGGCATGTTCCAAACCTTTAACGGAATGCAGCATTTTTTCTTGAATCTCTTCAGGCATTGAGGTTGACATGCCATCAACGTACCATTCATCAGTATCGCGGCCTTCTGGTTCCAAAAAGACCTGGTGACGATCCTTATCGGCAAACCGAACGATCTTATCTTCAATTGAAGGGCAGTAGCGTGGACCGACCCCTTCGATCACTCCGGTAAACATTGGTGCTCGATCGAGATTGTCGCGAATGATCTGATGCGTAGTCGGATTAGTGTAGGTCAGCCAGCAAGAAATCTGGTCACTGACCGAGATGTATTGACTGTCTGGCGTATCAAAACTGAAATGATGCGGTTTTTCGTCACCTGGCTGTTCCTCGGTAACCGAATAGTCGATCGTATTGCCGTTGATGCGTGGCGGCGTCCCCGTCTTAAACCGCTGCAGATCGAAGCCCAGTTCTTCCAGATTCTCAGACAGCTTGGTCGCTGACTGCGTATTGTTTGGACCAGACTCATACATCAATTCGCCAATGATGATCTTGCCGCGAGCTGCCGTTCCTGTTGCCAATACCACAGCCTTGGCAAAATAGCGGGCCCCGGTATTGGTAATGACTCCTTTGCAGACGCCATCTTCAACCACCAGCTGATCTACCGTGGCCTGCCGCAGCGTTAGATTAGGCGTTTCTTCCATCGTCTGTTTCATGGCTCGGTGATAGGCATGCTTATCGGCCTGAGCTCGCAACGCACGGACAGCTGGACCTTTCCCCGTATTGAGCATCCGCATCTGAACATAGGTCTTGTCGATATTGTGGCCCATTTCACCACCTAAGGCATCAATCTCACGAACTACGATGCCTTTAGCCGGTCCCCCAACTGATGGATTGCACGGCATAAAGGCAACCATTTCCAGACTGATCGTCAAAAGCAGCGTCTTGTTGCCCATACGTGCCGCCGCCAATGCCGCTTCTGATCCTGCATGACCTGCACCTACAATAATTACGTCAAAGCTGCCGGCATCAAACGGCTTACCTTGTGAAATCTGCATTTTTATCTCCTTTACTTTCCTAGACAGAACTGGCTGAACAATTGATCCAGCAATTCATCTTGATAGCTGTCACCGGTAATCTCACCCAAAAGCTCCCAGCATCGCGTCATGTCAATCTGTACCAAATCAACCGGCATCCCAGCTGCAATGCCGCTCAAAACGTCATTCAAAGCGTCATTAGCTTGATGAAGCAGGCCAATATGACGGGCATTGGTCACCATAACGGTATTTTGTGAGCTTTCGATTCCTTCATCAAAGAACATATGGCTGATTGCCTCACCCAATTCTTCCATTCCTTGGTGTTCAACGATTGAGGTTTTAATAATCCGATCGCCATTGATCAATTGACCTAATTCATCCAAATCGATCTTATTTGCCAAGTCGGTCTTGTTTAGGATCACAATGCGTGGCTTGCCAGCCGTCAGCTTGATCAGTTCCCGATCTTCATCGGTTAATGCATTGGAGCTGTCGATCAAGAGCAGTACCAGATCTGCCGTGTCAATCGCTTGACGACTGCGTTCAACGCCAATTTTTTCAACCGTATCCTCAGTATGGCGAATTCCGGCCGTATCAATCAGTTTCAACGGTACGCCTTCTACGTTGACGTACTCTTCAATTACGTCACGTGTGGTTCCGGCCACATTGGTCACGATCGCCTTATCCTCATGCAAAAGTGTGTTAAGCAGACTGGACTTGCCGACGTTTGGCCGACCAATGATCGCCGTTGCCAGACCATCTCTCAAGACCTTACCTTGCTTGGCAGTCTTTAAAAGGGCCTGAATGCGCTGCTGAACCTCTTGGGCTTTTTCTTTCAGCATCTTGGTCGTCATTTCTTCAACCGCGTCGTATTCTGGATAGTCAATGTTAACCTCAACCTGGGCCAAAACGTCTAAGATATCCTTACGCAAGGTCTTGATCAAGCGGGACAGATCACCATCCAGCTGGTTGAGAGCGACCTTCATTGATTTGTCAGTTTTGGCACGGATCAGATCCATCACGGCTTCAGACTGCGAAAGATCCAACCGACCATTTAAAAAGGCCCGTTTGGTAAACTCACCCGGTTCAGCCAGTCGTGCCCCATGGCTAAGCGTCAGCTGCAGAATTCGGTTGGTGGCCAGCAGTCCGCCATGACAGTTGATTTCAACAACGTCTTCTCGGGTGTAGGTATGTGGGGCCCGCATGATTGAAACCATGACCTCATCAACTTCCGTATCACTGTCGGGATCAACGATGTGACCATAGTTAATGGTGTTGGTTGCCACCTTTGCCAGATCCTTGCTGCCGTGATACAGCTTTTTGGCGACTTCAATTGCTTCATCGCCACTGATGCGGATAATCGAGATGCCACCTTCACCGGCTGGGGTTGAGATGGCTGCAATCGTATCAAATTCTGAATTTGCCATTTTCTGCTCCTTTCCGCTGCCAATAAAAAAAGTGCCGAGTCCACGCCCTTCCCCAATCTGGGAGCAACATGGTCAAAGCACTTTCACTACTCTAACTAACGGTAAATTCAATTAACATCGCTATTTTAGTTTTTCAGCGTTTGGTTGTCAATCAATTAATTCTTTGGGGCCACGACAACGCTGCGGTAAGGATCTCGACCATGCGAATAGGTCTTGACCCGTGGATTGTCTTCTAAGACGCGGTGCAGATACTTACGCTCACGAGCCGGCATTGGATCCAAAAAGACTGCCTGACCCGTGGCAATCACCTCGGTTACGCAGCGCGCGGCCAGTTTTTCCAATGACTGCTGCCGCTTCTTGCGATAGTTTGACGTATCCAGTACCAAACCGGGATCGTCAACGCCATGGTAGTTCAAAAAGGCCGTTCCCAGTTGTTCTAAAGCATTGATTCGCCGCCCATGAAAACCAATCACGCGTCCCGAATTATCAGCCTGCAGATCAATTGTCAGCTCATGAGCCTTAAGCTTGACGATCTCAGGCTTAGCCACTACGCCTAATGCTTTTAAAACGTCTTTAAGATACTCACAGAGGGCCTGGGCAGCCTGCTTCATCTTTTGCACATTGATCTGATGGCGACGCTCCATTTCCTGTGCATCAATCTCATCGGCCTCATTGACTTTGCACTTTAAATTCGCTGATGGCTTGCTGCTTTGTTTACCGGCTTGATTTAAGGCCGATTCAGCAGTCGACTCAATCTTGGCTTTTGGCTTGATCGATGCTGGCTTGGCAGTCATTTCAGTATTTTGATCCACCTTGAAAGCAGCGTGCTCAGTAATCGGCTTTTGCTTTGGCTGAACCTGAGCAGGCTGTTTTAATGCTGCCTTAATTTTGGCATTACGATGACCAATCCCTAAAAAACCGCGCCGTGGCTGCTCTAAAACCTGGATTTCAAGCTGATCACGATCGGCTTGAAAGGCAGTTAATGCGGCAGCAACTGCCTCATCAATGGTCTGCGCCTCAAAAGTTTCCATAGTGAATACTCCCCCTCAATGTAAAAGACGTAAAAGACATTATCAAAAAAGAGCGGTCAAACCCGCCCTTATACCCAATTCCAATTATTTACGCTTGCTACGGTAGGCCTTGCGCTTGGCCTTGGCAATCTTGTTGCGGTGCCGGCGCTCAGCAGCCTGCTTTTCTTCCCGTTCCCGACGAATCTTGAATGGGTTTTGGAAGATCAGCACCTGCAGAACTTGAAAGGCATTGGATACTACCCAGTAAAGCGTGATGGCTGAACTAAAGCCCAAAGCCATGAAGAAGACCATGATTGGCATAAACCAAGTCATTGATTTAGTCATGGCATTTTGTTCTGGCATGGAAGCCATCGACAGCCAAGAACTGATAAACGTAAACAGAGCCGCCAGAATCGGCAGAACATAGTATGGATCAGTGTGTCCCAACTGCAGCCATAAAAAGCTCCCGCTGCGTAAAACGTGCGTCCGCCAGATGGCTTGATACAATGCCCACATAACCGGCAGCTGAACCAGCAGTGGCAGCATCGAGGCAAATGGGTGCACGCCGGCATCCTTGTAGAGCTTTTGTTGAGCTGCCTGCATCTTTTCCAGTGATTCACGATCGCGTCCAGGATACTTCTTTTGAATCTCCTTAAGCTGCGGTGCCAATTCCTGCATCTTGACCGACATCTTGGTTTGGTACACCATCAGCGGCAAAATAACAATCCGCACGATAATCGTAAAGATGATGATCCCCATTCCATAGCCGCCAAAGTTGTTGGACAGCCAAATAATGAATCGTGAGCAGTTATAGATGATGCAATGATCCCAAAAGCCGGTACTATGACTATTAATCGGTGAATTGGAGCAGGCGGCCAAAAAGACTGCCAAGCCCATAATTCCCGCCAGGCTTAAGATTTTCTTGTGTCCTTTTCTCAAAGTGCGATCCTCTCTTAATCTTCTTTTAACAGATGGGCCAGTTTCATTGCATGAACCAGGTTCTTTTTAACCTCAGCCATTTCCAGACCATCGGCAGCTGGCCGCGCGATGATCAAAAAATCAACGTCAGACTTGATCTCAGGCTTGACTTCCAGCAGCGTCTGTCGGATGCGTCGCTTCAGCCAGTTGCGGTGGACGGCATTTCCAACCTTCTTGCCAACTGAGATGCCGACTCTGAAATGCTTTTGTCCTGGTTTCTCCATTTGATAGATGATGAATTTTCGATTGGCTACGGAATTATGAGTTTCAAAGACCCGCTGAAATTCACTTTCCTTTTTTACTCGGTATGACTTTCGCATGTTCGCTCCAACCTTTATAAATACAAAAAGGGCTGAGGCACAACCGCACGTAATGCAGTGGATGAATGCCCCGGCCCCTTTTAGAAAAAAAGCCACTAATTTAAATAGTGGCCGATTTTATGCAGATAATACTTTGCGGCCCTTTTGACGACGACGAGCCAATACCTTGCGGCCGTTGCTCGTGCTCATACGCTTGCGGAAGCCGTGAACGCGTGCGCGGTGACGCTTCTTTGGTTGAAATGTGCGCTTCATTGAGTGCACCTCCTCGCTTGTATTTATTATTTTTATTTACAGTCCAAAAAGACAATCTCTTCAAACATACTTTTGAAGTATAACACATCCCGCGCCAAGAATAAATGATTATCTTGCGTTATTTTGGCGTTTTTTATCTAATCTATCCCCCATAGTTATCCCCAATTTTTTCCACAATTATGATGGGAAAACTAGGGATATTTTAATTTATCCACAGAGTTATCCAAAGCAAAAACAGTTCCCCACAGGCTGTGGAAAAAGTTATCAACAGGATTGTGGATAACTACGAAAACATGATTAAACCACTTTTTATTCCTTGAAGTTATCCACAGATTGCCAGTGATTAACTTTATTTTTACTATTTCTTTTCCACAAATCCACAGGCCTGTAGAAAAGTTATCAACATGTCTGTGGATTTTGTTAATAGTTTTTACACAGCCTTGTGGAAAACTATGACTATCGATGCTAAAATATTCTTTGGATTTTATTTACCTTGAGGAGGAATTTACTTGATTGAGCTAAACTCTCTCTGGGAATCGGTTCAAAAAGAGTTTCGCAAAACTACTGGCAGCGTAACCTATAACAACCTGATCGCCCCAGCTAAAGCAATTTCTCTCGAAAACGATCAACTGACCATTGAGCTGCCCACCAAATCACACCGGGACTTTTGGCAAAATGAAATGACTGACAAGCTCAAGGACCTGCTTTTTAATGAGACGCTGGTCCACATTGAGCCGCGTTATACGCTTGAGAGAGAATTATTAACCCCGCCTTCACCAACTGGCGGCAATATGACCAAACAAACACCCTTAAATCCTGAATATACGTTTGAGGCCTTCGTTGAGGGTCGTAGTAATCAGATGGCCTATGCCTCGGCCTACGCAGCCTCTGAACAACCCGGCGGACTTTATAATCCGTTGCTAATCTATGGCGGAGTAGGACTGGGCAAGACTCACCTCATGCAGGCAATTGCCAATAACATGCTGCGGCATAATCCCAATGCCAGAATCAAATACGTCACCAGTGAAACCTTCACTAATGACTACATCAATTCCATCAAAAATAATAACCAAGAACAGTTTCGACGCGAGTATCGTGATCTGGATGCCTTATTGGTGGATGATGTCCAGTTCTTTTCTAATAAGGAAGGAACGCAGCTGGAATTTTTCAATACCTTCAATTCATTGCATGACAACAACAAGCAGATCGTGCTGACTGCTGATCGCAACCCAAAGCAGATTCCTGATTTGACGGATCGTTTGGTTTCACGGTTCGTCTGGGGCGTTCCCGTTGAGATTACGTCGCCTGATCTGGAGACACGGACGGCCATTTTACGCAGTAAGGCCGAAGAAGAACAGATCAACGTTCCCAATG
This sequence comes from Limosilactobacillus pulli, assembly GCF_947381555.1. Lineage (NCBI taxonomy): Bacteria > Bacillati > Bacillota > Bacilli > Lactobacillales > Lactobacillaceae > Limosilactobacillus > Limosilactobacillus pulli. Next base: position 106,717 of record NZ_CANCWQ010000002.1, on the reverse strand, counting down.
ACGTTTTAAGCTTTATTGCCAGCAAGGTCGACACCAATGTCCGCGAGCTTGAAAGTGCATTGCTACGAGTACGCGTGGCGGCCCAGCTTCACCACACGCCCATCACGATTGACCTAGCCAATGAAACGCTCAAGGGAATGGAGGCTGCCGATGAGGCGGTTGTTTCGATCGACTTGATTCAAAAAAAGGTTGCGGCCTATTATAATATTCGTCAGTCCGATATCGTGGGTAAAAAGCGCGTCAAGCAGATCGTCTTTCCACGTCAGATTGCCATGTACCTTGCCCGCGAGCTGACCGAAAGCTCGTTGCCAAAAATCGGCAAGGAGTTTGGCGGCAAGGATCATACGACGGTGCTGCATGCCATTGATAAGATTGAAAATCAATTGGCAGAAGACGATAATCTACAAGATGACATTCGCAACCTTAGAATGGAGCTGCAGCCTTGATTGTGGAAAAATCAAAAGTTATCCCCAAGATATCCACAGCTTTTCCACAGTTATGAAAGCTTAATCTAACAACATTTATCGTGGTTTTCCACATTATCCACAAGTCCTATTACTACTACTAAAGTTTATATAATATATATAAAGCAACAAGGAGAGATTCACTTATGAAATTTACCATCAATCGTCCAGCATTTATTAATCAGCTCAATAATGTCTTACGAGCAATCTCATCCAAAACTACGATTCCAATTCTGACTGGTCTGAAGATGGTCGTAACGGATCACAGTGTTATTTTGACGGGTAGTGATGCTGACATTACGATCGAATCAACCTTAGAGGCTGCTGACAGCAACTATGGGTTATCAATTGAAGAACCTGGGGCAATCGTTTTGCCAGCTCGCTTCTTTAACGAAGTGATCAAAAAGCTGCCGGACAAGCAGGCAACGATTGAAGTCTTTAATGGTCTGCAGGTACGGATCACGTCAGGGACGGCGGAATTTACCATTAATGGTCAGGATGCCAACAATTATCCACACCTGCCAGAAGTTGAAAGCGAAAATACGGTTGAACTGGCTTCTGATATGCTGCGTGAAGTTATTGACCAAACGCGGATTGCCGTTTCCAAGCAAGAAAGTCGACCAATTTTGACTGGGATTCACGTTATGCTGAATAATGGTATTTTGACGGCGGTAGCTACGGACAGTCACCGGTTGGCACAACGTAAGGTTGAATTACCAGAAACGGCAGGGCTTGATTTTGATATCGTTTTGCCGGGGGTATCCATGACGGAACTGGCAAAAATGATCAGTGATGAAAAAGATGGCGTTAAAATGCAGATTACGGAAAATCAAGCATTGTTTATTTTTGGCAATACTCATTTCTACTCACGTCTGTTGGAAGGCAATTATCCAGAAACCAGCCGTCTGATTCCGGAAACGTCCGATACGCGTCTCGAAATTACGGCCAGTGACCTATTGGCATCAATCGAGCGGGCCTCACTGCTGTCTCATGAAAGTCGCAACAATGTCGTTAAGCTGACTGTCAACCCAGAAAACAAGATTGCCACGGTTTCTGGAACGTCAGCTGATGTGGGTAACGTTGAAGAAGAAATCAATGCTGATCAGATTGTGGGCAACCCTTTGGAAATCTCATTCAACCCTGACTACATGCGTGATGCACTGAAGTCGTTTGGCCAGACTAAGATTTTGATTTCGTTTACGACGGCACTGCGGCCATTTACGCTGGTTCCAACTGAAGAAAAAGCCAACTTTGTTCAGTTGATTACGCCAGTCCGGACTTACTAATCAGTTAAATCTGTTGAAAAAGCATCCACTTATCCACAGTGGATGCTTTTTGTTGTGGATAAGTGAATAAATCGTTGAAAATATGTGGATAAATCACTTTCTAATACAAGAAAACGCTTAAATCACTTAAATTTGCTTTCTGAGCGAAAATAGCCTGTTTTAGATAAAAATGATTAATTGGGATAATATTTGCTGACAAGGCCTAAAAACGCCCTTAAATTTGTTTTTACGTCTTATAAAAGCTATAATAGAACAGCAAGCATAAAGTAGGTGAAAAGTATGCAAAATTCAAAAAAAGTCGCAATCAGCAGTGAATTCATTACGCTTGGGCAGCTGCTGAAAGAAGAAGGCATCATTCCTACGGGTGGTGCCGCTAAGTGGTTTTTGCGCGAACATGAGGTCAAGGTTAACGGCGAGTTGGAAGATCGTCGTGGGCGTAAGCTGCGTGCCGGCGATCAAGTTGAGATCAGCGGTATTGAAGACGTTGAGATCGTGGCTGAGTAATCAATGTATCTTTCGGAAATTGAACTGCGAAATTTTAGAAACTATGAGAATCGTAAAGTAGCGTTTTCCCCAGGCATTAACGTGTTCATTGGGGAAAACGCTCAGGGCAAGACTAATCTGCTGGAAGCCATTTATGTCTTGGCAATGACGCGCAGTCACCGAACAGCCAATGATCGTGAGCTGATCAACTGGCAGGCAAAAGAGGCACTGGTCAAAGGGACGGTAATTAAGCAGACGGGACGCGTGCCATTGAAAGTGCTGCTGGGAACGCGCGGCAAGCGGGTCAAGGTCAATCATCTGTTTCAGTCACGGCTGTCGACTTATATTGGCAACCTGAACGTGGTTTTGTTTGCACCTGAAGATCTGGCACTGGTTAAAGGAGCCCCTCAAGAACGGCGCCAATTTATGGACACGGAATTCAGTCAGATGAGCAGCCGTTATCTGTATGCGATCAGCCAGTTCAGGGGGCTCTTAAAGCAGCGTAACGAGTACTTAAAGCAGCTGAAGTATGGTGGCCAGGCAGATCAGGTATTGCTGGACGTGCTGTCGGATCAATTGGCTGACAGCGGTGCAGCAGTAATGGCAATGCGCTTTAAGCTGATTAAGCGCTTGGAAACGTGGTCGGCCCAGCTGCATGATCATATTTCCCAGCAAAAAGAAGTCTTGAAGCTGAAATATATTTCCCAGGTAATGGTCGAAGATGAAACGACGGAAAAAGAAATCGCTACGCAGCTGCAGAATCTGTACCATGAGCATTTGGCCCAGGAAATCAAGCTGGGGACTACGCTTTATGGTCCGCAGCGTGATGACATCCGTTTTTTAGTCAATGATCAAGACGTTCATCGCTTTGGCTCACAAGGCCAGCAGCGAACAACAGCATTATCGGTTAAGCTGGCTGAGATCGATTTGATGAACGAGCAGACTGGCGAGTACCCATTGCTACTATTGGATGACGTTTTGTCAGAGCTTGATGATGATCGACAGACGCATCTATTGACAGCTATTCAAGATAAGGTTCAGACGTTTTTGACAACGACCAGCCTCAGTGGCGTGGCACGACAATTGATCAATCGCCCAACGATTTTTCAGATTGCCCATGGAACGATCGACAAGGAGGACATAAAGTGAGCGATAAAGAACTTGAAGCAGAGAAAAAAGCAGAACTGGCCAGCGAGTACGATGCCAGCCAGATTCAGGTCTTAAAAGGGCTGGAGGCAGTTCGGAAGCGTCCGGGAATGTACATTGGCTCCACTAGTGCTCAAGGTCTGCATCATCTGGTTTGGGAAATCGTCGATAATGGTATCGATGAGGCCCTGGCTGGTTTTTGTGATGAGATCAATGTCGTTGTCGAGCCAGACAACAGTATTACGGTAACCGACAATGGCCGTGGGATTCCGGTTGATATTCAAAAAGAAACTGGCAAACCGGCCTTGGAGACGGTCTTTACCGTTTTGCATGCCGGTGGTAAGTTCGGCAACGGCGGCTACAAGGTATCTGGTGGTCTGCACGGGGTTGGTGCCTCAGTTGTTAACGCCCTGTCAACCGAGCTGGATGTCTACGTTACCCGCCAAGGCAAGGAATACTACATGGACTTTGATCATGGCCATGTCAAGACGCCGATGAAGGTCGTTAAAGAAGGTATCTCAGAGCTCAAGCATGGAACGCGGGTGCATTTTAAGCCGGATCCGGAAATCTTTCGTGAAACAACGATCTACAATATCAAAACGCTGACTGATCGCATTCGTGAACTGTCCTTTTTAAACAAGGGCCTTAAGATCACGATCGAAGACAAGCGTGAAGAAAAGCCAACGCGCCAAGAATTCCATTATGAAGGCGGAATTCGTCACTATGTTGAATTCTTAAACGAAGGCCAAGAAGTCCTGTTTGATCCGCCAATCTACGTTGAAGGCGAAGACAAGGGCATTACGGTTGAGGTCTCTTTGCAGTACACGACGGGCTACCGCAGCACGCTGATGACGTTTACCAACAACATTCATACTTATGAAGGCGGAACGCACGAAACGGGCTTTAAGACAGCGCTGACGCGGGTTATTAATGACTATGGTCGCAAGAGCGGTCAACTGAAAGGCAATACGACGCTTTCCGGTGATGATGTACGGGAAGGATTGACGGCCGTAGTTTCGATCAAGCACCCCGATCCACAGTTTGAAGGTCAGACCAAGACCAAGCTGGGCAATTCAGATGCACGAACGGCAACTGATCATATCTTCAGTGAGATGTTTACGCGCTTTTTGATGGAGAATCCCGATACGGCACATAAGATCGTTGAAAAAGGGATGCTGGCCTCAAAGGCACGGGTAGCAGCCAAGCGTGCCCGTGAGGTTACCCGCAAAAAGAGCGGTTTGGAAATCTCAAGATTACCCGGGAAATTAGCTGATAACACCAGCAAGGATCCGGCAATTTCAGAACTGTTTATCGTCGAAGGGGACTCAGCCGGTGGTAGTGCCAAGCAGGGACGCTCTCGGCTGACGCAGGCAATCCTGCCAATTCGCGGTAAGATTTTGAATGTCGAAAAAGCCGGGATGGATCGTATTCTAGCCAACGATGAGATTCGCTCACTATTTACGGCGTTGGGCACTGGTTTTGGCAGCGACTTTGATATTACCAAGGCCAACTACCACAAGCTGATCATTATGACGGATGCCGATGTCGATGGTGCCCATATTCGAACGCTTTTGTTGACGCTGTTCTATCGCTACATGAAGCCAATGATTACCAATGGCTACGTCTACATTGCACAGCCACCACTGTATCAGGTTCGGCAAGGCAAGTTTGTTAAGTACGTTGAGTCTGATGAAGAGCTGCAAGAGGTTCTGGGAACGCTGCAGCCAAGTCCTAAGCCGGTTATCCAGCGTTATAAGGGGCTGGGTGAAATGGATGCTGAACAGCTGTGGGAAACGACCATGGATCCTGAAAAGCGTCACCTGTTACGGGTTGACTTAGACGATGCTGCCGAGGCCGAGAAAATCTTCCCAATGCTGATGGGAACCAAAGTCGGTCCACGGCGCGAATTTATTGAAGAAAATGCCAAGTTTGTTGAGAACTTGGATCTGTAAAATCAGCTAAGGAGGAAAAAACGTGGCAGATCAAGATATGCCAGGGCGGATTACTGATGTCAATCTGACCGGATTGATGAAAAATTCATTTCTGGACTATGCAATGAGCGTTATCGTAGCGCGGGCACTTCCTGACGTTCGCGATGGGCTTAAGCCGGTTCAGCGGCGGATCCTTTATGGAATGAATGAATTAGGCGTGACGCCAGATAAGCCATATAAAAAATCCGCACGTATCGTAGGTGACGTTATGGGTAAATTCCACCCTCATGGCGACTCCTCGATTTATGAAGGTTTGGTACGGATGGCGCAGGACTTCAGCTATCGCTACATGCTGGTTGATGGTCACGGTAACTTTGGCTCAGTTGACGGTGACGGGGCAGCCGCCATGCGTTATACCGAGGCCCGAATGAGTAAGATTGCCGTTGAAATGCTGCGCGATATCAACAAGAATACGGTTGACTTCCAGGACAACTATGACGGCAGTGAAAAAGAGCCTACCGTTTTGCCAGCACGGTTCCCTAATCTTTTGGTTAACGGTGCTTCTGGGATTGCCGTGGGGATGGCAACCAATATTCCAACCCACAACCTGGGAGAGGTTATCGATGCCATTCATCTGCTGATGCAAAATCCCGATGTGACGACCGAAGAACTGATGAAGGTGCTGCCAGGGCCCGATTTTCCCACCGGGGGCGTAGTCATGGGCAAGTCCGGCATTCGCAAGGCTTATGAGACTGGCCGCGGTACGATTATTGTGCGGGCCAAGGTTGATATTGAAGAATCCAAGAATGGCCGTCAGCGCATCGTCGTTCACGAGATTCCATACATGGTCAACAAGGCCCGTTTGATTGAGCGAATTGCTGAGCTGGCTCGTGAAAAAGAAATCGAAGGCATTACCGACATCAATGATGAAACCGACCGAGAAGGGATGCGGATTGTCATTGACGTACGGCGCGATGCCAGTGCTGAGGTCATCTTAAACAACTTGTACAAGATGACTTTGATGCAGACGACCTTTAACTTCAACATGCTGGCCATCGTCAACGGGGCGCCAAAGGTATTGAGCCTCAAACAGATTCTGCAGTACTACCTGGAGCATCAAATCAACGTTGTCCGGCGGCGGACCGAATTTGATCTGAAAAAAGCGCAGAGCCGTGATCACATTGTCAAGGGTCTGCTGATTGCCTTGGATCACATTGACGAGATTATCAAAATCATTCGTGAGGCCCAGACCAGTGAGATCGCCAAAAGTCAACTGATTGAGCGCTACACGCTGGATGAGCGTCAGGCTCAAGCCATTTTGGATATGCGGCTGGTTCGGCTGACTGGTCTGGAACGCGAAAAGATTGAAAACGAGCACCAAAAGCTGACTGAGGCCATTGCCGATTACAAAGACATTTTGGCGCATGAAGAACGCATTAACCAGATCATTTATGATGAACTGCTGGAGATTCAGCGTCGTTTTGGCGACAAGCGCCGGACTGAGCTGCAAGTCGGTGACATTACCGACATTGAAGACGAGGACCTGATCGAAGAAGAAGATATCGTGGTTACGCTGACGCATAACGGCTACATCAAGCGGTTGCCGGTTGATGAGTTCAAGTCACAGAATCGTGGTGGCCGTGGCGTTAAAGGGATGGGCGTGCATAAAGATGACTTTATCGAGCATCTGATCTCAAGTTCTACACATGATATCCTGCTGTTCTTTACCAACTCGGGCAAGGTCTTTTCGATGAAAGGCTACGAGGTTCCAGAGTACGGTCGTTCAGCACAGGGAATTCCGATCATCAATCTGCTGGGGATCGATAATCACGAAAAGATTACAGCCGTGATCAACGTCTCCAATGCGGCTGACGATGCTGACAAGTTTTTGTTCTTTGTTACCAAGCAGGGAACGGTTAAGAAAACGCCGGTTGATGACTTCCGCAACATTCGCAGCAATGGTCTGAAAGCTATTCAGCTCCATGATGGTGACGAGCTGATTCACGTCAATATCATCGATGGTCAACAGAACATGATTCTAGGAACGCGACTGGGCTATGCAGTCAGCTTTAATGCCGAAGACGTCCGCTCCATGGGTCGCTCGGCAGCCGGCGTACGTGGAGCCAAACTGCGCGATGGCGACTGCATCATTGGGGCCGCTCCGCTTAACAGTGACGGCAATGTCTTTGTTATCAGCGAAAACGGTTTTGGTAAACAGACGCCAGCCTCTGAATATCCAATCAAAGGTCGGGGCGGTAAAGGAATCAAGACCGTCAACGTAACGGCCAAGAATGGTCCGCTGGCCGGTTTGACGACGGTCAGCGGCGATGAGGATATCATGCTGGTTACCGATAAGGGCGTAATTATTCGCTTTGGTATTGAGACCGTCTCGCAGACTGGTCGGGCAGCCGTTGGGGTTCACCTGATCAGAATGGATGATGACTCTAAGGTGGCAACGATGGCCAAAGTAGTCAAAGAAGATCAAACAGATGATGCGACTGCTGAGAATTCATCAGCTGCAGAAACTGAAGAAGAAACCAACTAAATAAAATGCAAAAGCTGAATTACGGCATATAGTTTAGACAGAGGGCCACAATTCAGCTTTTTTTGATCAGATGATTGAATCGCTTGTAATTAATTTTTATTTATGCTAATATCTTTTTCTGTGAGTATACGTTAAAACGTCTGCTCTCCTTGCTCTTATTAATCTTGAAGATAAGAGCCAGAGTCCATAAGGAGGTGTAACATTCATGGAAACACGCAAATATGAAATTACTTACATCATTCGTCCTGACATCGAAGAATCTGCTAAGAGCGAACTGGTAGCTCGCTTTGACAAGATTTTGACGGACAATGGTGCCAACATCATCGATTCAAAGGATTGGTCAACGCGTCGGTTTGCCTACCCAATCGCTAAGTACACGGAAGGTACTTACCACGTAGTCAACCTGACTGCTGACAGTGACGAAGCTCTGAACGAATTTGATCGTCTGGCTAAGTTCAGCGACGACATTCTGCGTCACATGATTGTTAAGCGCGAAGCCTAAATCACGTTGCAATCCAATTGAATAAGTTTTAGAGAGGAGTACGAGGTCCATGCTTAATCGCGTCGTATTAACCGGTCGTCTGACAAGAGATGCTGAATTGCGCTACACTCAAGGCGGCACATCAGTGGCCTCCTTCACGCTGGCCGTTGATCGTCAGTTTCGGAATGCTCAAGGTGAGCGTGATGCCGACTTTATCAACTGTGTTATTTGGCGAAAGCCAGCCGAAAATTTTGCCAACTTCACTCATAAAGGTGCCTTGGTTGGAATTGACGGTTCGCTCCGGACGCGCAGCTACGAGAATAATCAAGGCCAGCGCGTTTATGTAACGGAAGTACAGGTTGATAACTTTGCATTGCTGGAGCCGCGTCGCAGTGGCAATCAGCCATACAGTGGCGGCGGTCGTTCTCAGTCCGGCTTTGGTGGTAATCAAGGTGGCTGGAACAATGGTCAGTCGCAGTACAATGGCGGCTATCAGCAAGGCTATGACAACGGTCGTGCTTCTCAACCAATGGGAAATCAATCTTTTGGCAATCAAGGCGGATTCAGTAATCCCTTTGAAAATGCGCCAATGCCTGGTCAAGAAGCACCAGTCCACAATGATTTTCCATTCGGCAATGAAGACTCTCAGCCAGCTGCATCATCAAACGATGATGGCACGTTTGATCTAAATGACAGTGTCTTGCCAACCAACGGTCAACCTGCTGCTAACTCAAGCGATGCTGCCCCAGCACCTAAGTCTAATGACGCTAAATCTGCTGACGGTACGGCTGAAGATGATTTGCCATTTTAATTTAAAACCAAAATATATGATTTAAGGAGGGTAATTTCATGGCTCAACAACGTCGTGGCGGTCGTCGTCGTCGCAAGGTCGACTTTATCGCCGCTAACCACATCGAATACATTGATTACAAAGACACTGATTTGCTGAAGCGTTTCATCTCTGAACGGGGCAAGATTTTGCCACGTCGAGTAACGGGTACCAGCGCCAAGAACCAACGTCGTCTGACGATCGCTATCAAGCGTGCACGGATCATGGGTCTGCTGCCATTCGTTGCTGAAGACTAATTCAGCGGATAATTAAAAACATGATGGCTGGTGTCATCATGTTTTTTTTTGCTTTTATTTATCGGGAAAAACGTCAACGATGAGATGAAGAACCGATTGTGATAAGATAGGGATATCTAGATTGTCGTATAGGAGAAGAATATGGGTAATTTCTTTCGACATAACAATTGGAATTTTTTAATCAGGAATCATGCAGTTCGATGGAATTTTTGCTATCTGACCTTGATGACGATTGTGTGTCTGATCCTGGCCTTTTATACCAACTGGATCCTGGGGACGATCCTGTTGGTAATTGCTTTTGTGGGGATCTGGATCAGCGTCCACCAGCTGCGGCGATTAGTAGTCGATACTGAGGAATATATCAATAATCTGACTTATCAGGTGCAGCGCGGCCAGCAAGAGGCACTTTTGGAGATGCCGATTGGAATGGTAATGCTGAACAAAAACGGTATCGTTAGCTGGATCAATCCTTATATGGCTCGTTATTTTCAGTTTGAGCATATCGTTGGCAAGCCACTGGATCAAGCTGATGAAGAGCTGGCCAAGCTGATCGAAAAGCATCGTCATGATAAAGGGCCGGTAGTCGTTTCATGGCGTGATCATCGATTTGAGTTTTTAGTGCAGGATCGCTATCATGTCTGCTATCTGCTGGATGTCACCAAATATGAGCAGATCAGTGAACGCTATCGACATGAACAGATTTTCCTGGGAAATATCTATCTGGACAATTATATTGAGCTGACGCAGGGAATGAGTGATTCGGCAGTTTCTAATCTGCATAACTATGTGACTTCAGAATTGAGTCACTGGGCTAAAGACAATCATCTGCTGCTGCGAGTAATCAATGAGGATAATTATTTCGTAATCGGGCACTATCAGTCGCTGATTGAATTAGAGAAGCAAAAGTTCAAGATTTTAGATGTGATTCGCGAAAATACCTCCAAGCAAAACTCGCCAGTAACTTTGAGCGTGGGGATTGCATATGGTCAAAGTGATTTGATCAAACTGGCTGACATGGCCCAGCGTAATCTTGATCTGGCACTTGGCCGTGGTGGCGACCAGGTTGTCGTCAGAGAAGAGGATCAGCGGGCGCGCTTTTATGGTGGCCGTACCAATCCAATGGAGAAGCGGACTCGCGTTAGAGCACGGATGATCAGTCAGGCACTGCAGGAACTGATGACGCAGGCTGACCAGGTTTTTGTAATGGGTCATTCCAACCCAGATATGGATTCTTTAGGGGCCTGTCTGGGAATTAGAAGAATTGCGGAAATGAATGGTCATGAGTGCTGGATTGTTTTGGATAAGGAAAAGGTTCACAGCGATATTGCCCGGCTGATGATGGAGATCAACGACTATCAAAGTATTCGTGATCGGATTATCACACCGGATGAGGCCATTAGTAAGGCCACCGACAGCAGTCTGTTGGTAATGGTGGATCACTCCAAGTCAAGTATGTCAATTTCACCCCAGCTTTATGAGCGGCTGGCCGACCGAACGATTATCATCGATCATCATCGACGTGGCGAGGAATTTCCTGAAAATCCACTCTTGGTTTACATTGAGCCTTACGCTAGCTCGACTTGTGAGTTGATTACGGAAATGTTTGAATATCAGCCACGAGAAAGCGAGTCGTTAAATAAGCTGGAGGCAACGGCAATGCTGACGGGAATTCAGATTGATACCAAGTCGTTTACGCAGCAAGCCGGTACCAGGACGTTTGATGCGGCCAGCTACTTACGTTCGGCTGGAGCGGATGGTTTGATGATTCAATATTTCATGAAAGAAAACGTCCATAGTTTTATGGAAAGAAATCATCTGATTGCTACCGTTGAGTTTTTGAATAATGATAAAATGGCGTTATGTGCCGGTGAGGATGATCGCGTCTATGATCCAGTCATCGTTGCTCAGGCAGCCGATACGCTTTTGCAAATGGATGGTATTGATGCCTCATTTGTAATTGCCAAGCGTGCCAATGGTAAAGTTGGCATCTCGGCCCGCTCAATGGGCAACGTCAATGTCCAGATTATTATGGAAAAGATGGGTGGTGGTGGTCATCTGGCCAATGCCGCGACCCAGATTGGCGGTAAGTCAGTCAGTGAGGTTAAGGAAGATTTGATCAGACTTTTAACGACAAACGATCAGATTGAGAATGAAACAGAAAAGGAGCAGCAACAATGAAAGTTATCTTTATTAAAGACGTACGTGGCCGTGGTAAACGCGGTGAATTAAAAGAAGTTCCCGATGGCTATGCTCAAAACTATTTGATTAAGCGTGGCCTGGCCAAGGAAGCCACTAAAGCTGCCATGAGTGAATTGAAGGGACAGCAGCGGGCAGCCGAAAAACATGAGGCAGAAGAACTGGCAGAAGCCAAGCGCTTAAAAGAGGTTCTGGAACAAGAAGACACGGTTGTTGAATTGAGTGCCAAGGCTGGTACCGATGGCCGTATCTTTGGTTCAGTCTCCTCCAAGCAGATTGCCAAGGCTTTGGAAGATCAGTTCAACTTAAAGATCGACAAACGCAAGATTGAGCTGCCTGCACCAATTAAGGCAACCGGCTTTGTGCACGTACCAATCAAACTGCATCATGATGTAGAGGCAACGATTGACGTGCACGTAGCTGCCAAATAAACGAAAGGCCGTCAGCAAATGGACAATGCCAGTTTAAGTTCAACGCGCACCGCACCGCGTGATCTGGCCGCTGAAAAAGCCGTTTTGGGTGCGGCTTTTCTATCGCATGGCGCCATTGAGGAAGCAATGGAGTTCGTTTCCTCAGATGATTTTTATCAGCGTGCCCATCAGATCGTCTTTGCGGCGATGGTTAAGCTTAACGACCAGGAAAAGCCGATCGATGTCTTGACAATGAAAAGTGAGCTGGAAAGCGAGCATCAATTGGATAACATTGGCGGCGTTGAATACTTGGCTGAGCTGGCTGGATCAGTGCCAACTGCGGCCAATATCGGCTACTATGCCCGGATCGTTCATGATAAGGCTACGGCTAGACATCTGATTGACGTAGCAACAGAAATCGTACAGAAAAGCTATGAGGGCCAAGAAAGCGTCAATGAGCTATTAGACGAGGCTGAAACATCAATTTTGCGGGTTTCTGAATCCAGTAATCGGGCAGGCTTTCAAAGAATTGATACCGTCTTAAATGACTCAATCAATCACGTCTATGAGCTTTCTAAAAACGAGAGCGACGTTACGGGGCTGCCAACCGGTTATCCACAGTTGGATGAGATGACGACTGGTCTGCATGATGATGAGTTGGTGATCATTGCCGCACGTCCGGCCATGGGGAAAACTGCCTTTGCATTGAATATCGCCCAAAACGTAGCTACCAGCTCGGATGCAACGGTTGCGATCTTCAGTTTGGAAATGGGGGCCGAATCGCTGGTTAACCGGATGCTTTGCGCACAGGGCAATATCAATGCCAATCACCTGAGAACCGGTCAACTGAATCAGGATGAGTGGAACAACTTTATGGTTGCCTCCAGTGTTTTAGCGCAGGCCAACATTTATATTGATGATACACCAGGGATCAAGGTACCGGAGATTCGGGCCAAGTGTCGGCGGCTGGCTAAGGAAAACGGCAACCTTGGTCTGATTGTGATTGACTACCTGCAGCTGATTGAAGGGAGCAACCCGGAGAACCGCCAGCAGGAAGTCTCAGAGATCTCGCGACAGCTCAAGAAGCTGGCCAAGGAACTCAGTGTACCGGTAATCGCTCTTTCGCAGCTTTCGCGTGGCGTTGAGCAGCGTCAAGACAAGCGGCCGGTACTTTCTGATATTCGTGAATCTGGATCGATCGAGCAAGATGCCGATATCGTCAGTTTCCTGTACCGTGCTGATTATTATGATCGTGAAGGTGCCGACGATGATGATGATCAAAAAGAAGAAAAAACGTTTAATGATCCCGACCAAAGCTTGAGTGAAGTCGAGATCATCATCGAAAAAAACCGGAGCGGCCCACGGGGAACCGTCAAGCTGCTCTTTAACAAAGCCTATAACAAGTTCGCCGCGGTTGACTATCAGCATACCGAACCGGCTTAAACGACAAGCAGCAGTTGAGTAATCAGCAGCTGCTTGTTTGTTGTCTTGTATTGATTTTGCACTAAGATTAAGAGAGAAATATTGAAAAGAAGGGGAGCGGGTAAATGAAGAAAACAGGATTTAAATTGCAGTGGCTGCTTTTGGGATCGTTTTTGGGAAGTATTGGCAACAGCTTTATCTGGCCATTGACGACAATCTATATCCATGACCAGCTGCATCAGTCATTGACTGTCTCAGGAGTTGTGCTGCTGTTTTATTCTGGTGCCAATGTCGTCGGCAGCTATATTGCCGGGATGCTGTTTGATCGCAAAAATCCGCGGCATTTGATGATTGGCGGTCTGATTTTAGCGATGGTCTCAATGGCAGTTTTGATTTTTAGAAACGGTTGGCCAATCTATCCGGTCATGCTGACGATCATCGGCTTTTTTAACGGCTGGATCATTACGATGGTCAACTCATTTGGGACGCGGGTACGCAGCCATGATGGTCGCTTTGTCTTCAACATGCTTTATTTTGCCAATAACCTGGGGATGGTCTTGGGAACCACGATTGTCGGACCGCTCTATCAGATGGCTCATAACAGCGTGTCGCCACTGTTTGCCATTACAGTGGTTATGTATGCCTTTTTCTTGCTGGTCGTAGTCTTGTTCTTCAATATCGTACCAATCAAGCCACGCTATCACCATACGGTGGACGTAGACTTTGGTCCTAAGCATGATAAGCTGCCAGCAGCCAATGCCCAGATCATCTGGACGCTGTTTATCTCATTTGCCATTGTCTGGATCATGTATGGACAATGGTCGAGCAACATGTCGGTCTACATGACGGATATGGGTATTTCAATGACGCTGTATAGTATGCTGTGGACGATCAACGGGATTTTGATTGTCTTGTTCCAGGCCGTGATTAGTTGGCTGACCAAAAAGATTACCAATGACTACTACTTTGTCTACTTTGGGATTTTTACATGTGGATTATCGTTTATCCTGCTTTTATTTGCCAAGAGCTATGCAATGTTCGTTTTGGCGATGATTGTTTTGACGCTTGGCGAGGCAACGGCCTTTCCGACGATCCCGGCCATCATCAATCTTTTATCACCGGTTGGTGATAAGGGAAAGTATCAGGGAATGCTGAATGCTTTTGCTTCAACCGGCAAAGCGATCGGTCCCTTGTTTGGCGGTCTGATTATTGAAAGATTCTCCTACCGGCCGTTGTTTGTTATCTGTGCAGTCTCAATCATGATCGTTGAAGTTGTGGTCTTTGCTGTGGCCATGACCCGTCAGTATGATGCCGAGCAGTTTTAGATTCAAGGTGAGCGTATGTTTTACAATAATTTTGATCAGGTTTATGGCGAGGATCGTTGGGGGATGGTTGGCAAAACCGGTGATCCTTTTCGTGAGGAACACCGCTTAAAGATTGCCTGCAGCAAATGTCATCAAAAGCCACTGGTGATTGCTGAGCGCAACTGGGAAGCAACCAATGATGATCATTCGCAGCGCTATCAGATTGTGGTTGCCTGTCTCAACTGTGGTTTTGCGGATGAATTTGAGGTTAATGTCGGTCAGGAAAATAAGATTGGCCGGCTAAAATATGCCAAGATTGTCCCAACGCCTGCTGATTTGGCAGACTAAAGGATGGCTGGATTGATCAAACGTTGGTTGATCAGTGTCTGATCTACCAGCTGCTAAGCTGAGTACTATTATCTATTAAAAAGAGGCTGGGAATTGACCCAGCCTCTTTTTAATAGTGTGGATTTGGAAAATAAAAAAAGCCACCGACTAAAAGCCGATGGCGACATGATGGGCAGTCAGGGGATCGAACCCTGGACCCACGGATTAAGAGTCCGTTGCTCTGCCAGCTGAGCTAACTGCCCATGTCCTTAACAACGAATATTATAATATCAGATATATTATGTTAATGCAATACCTTTTCAAATAAAAAGTTGAAAAAATTTGCAATCAGTTGCCAATCAGTCTAGAATTACAATTTATGGCATAACAAAAGCGCTTGACTAATTGATCAAGCGCTTTGTAAACCTCTGATGGGCAGTCAGGGGATCGAACCCTGGACCCACGGATTAAGAGTCCGTTGCTCTGCCAGCTGAGCTAACTGCCCAAATTGTTAATCGTTGTTGAACATCAACAACAGTTATATATATTAAATGCTTTTAGATGTTTTGTCAACAGTTTTAGCAAAAAAATTTTGAGATTCAAAAGCATTAATACGACTATGCTATAATAGAACCGCAATTTATGTACAAAAAACCTCTACGACTCAGTTTAATTGAGTTTTGATCAGTAAATCTATGGAGGAATCAATCAATGACAAAAAAAATATTGGTAGTTGATGATGAAAAACCAATTTCGGATATCATTAAGTTTAATCTAGAAAAAGAAGGCTATGAGGTCGTCGTTGCCTATGATGGCGAAGAAGCACTGGAAAAGGTTGAAAGCGAGCAGCCAGATTTAATTGTCTTGGATCTAATGCTGCCTAAGATTGATGGCCTGGAGGTTGCTAAGCGTGTTCGGGCTAAACATACGATGCCAATCATCATGGTAACGGCCAAGGACTCTGAATTGGACAAGGTCTTGGGTCTGGAATTAGGTGCTGATGACTATGTTACCAAGCCATTTTCCAATCGTGAGCTGGTAGCACGGGTCAAGGCTAATCTAAGGCGGCAAGAAGCGGCAGCAGCACCAGCAGCTGAGACGCAGAATGCCGATATTCAGGTCGGTGACTTAACGATTCATCCCGATGCCTACACGGTAACCAAGCGTGGCGAAAATATTAATTTGACGCACCGTGAGTTCGAACTGCTCTACTATCTGGCCCAGCACATTGGTCAGGTTATTAATCGTGAGCACTTGTTGCAGACGGTTTGGGGCTATGACTACTTTGGTGATGTACGGACGGTTGATGTAACGGTACGACGGCTGCGTGAAAAAATCGAAGACAACCCCAGTCATCCGCAATGGCTGATTACTCGTCGTGGGGTTGGCTATTACTTGGCCAACCCAAGCCAAAACTAAAAGGATCAGTTAGTTTTGAACAGCAAAATCAAATTTTATCAAAGTATTCATTTTAAAATCGCCCTGGTGTTTGCGCTAATGCTGATGCTGACCTTGGAAGTCGTCGGGGCGGTTTTTGTGCGTCAACTGGAACATGAAAATCTTAATACCTTTAAGCAGCAGATTGAGCTGCCGACCTATGTTGACAGCTCGCTGGCAAAGCAATTGAGCCGTACTAACGAAAAATTGGCCAACAAGCAGATCAAGCAGATTCTTTCAGAAGTCAAAAATAACAACATCTCTGAGATTCGTGTAGTCGATGCCAAAGGAATCGTCAGAGGAACCAGCAATGCCGGTACGCAGGATATCGTTGGCCAAAAAACTACTGACGAGGCCGTTAAGAATACCCTGCTTAATAATCGTTCCCATACTGAGAATATCTATGATAATGCCAGTCATAATCGCTATTATGTCAACGTAATTCCTTTGGTGAGCGCTAATACCAATAACGTGGTGGGGGCTGTTTATTTACGGGCCAATTTAGAGAGCGTCTATGACAGTGTTAACGGCATTTCTTTGATCTATCTGTCAGCGGCCTTGATTACCGTGGTACTTGGTTTGGGCATGGCAGTCTTGATCTCACGTGAAATTACGCGGCCGATTGAGGAAATGCGTAAACAGGCCCTGCGAATTGCGCGTGGCGATTATTCTGGCCAGGTTAAAGTTATGGGCAATGATGAATTGGGGCAGCTGGCCGGTGCAGTCAATAATCTTTCCGTTCGCGTTGAAGAGGCTCAAGAGTCAACCGATTCTGAACGGCGGCGTCTAGACAGCGTGCTGTCGCATATGAGTGATGGAGTATTGGCAACCAACCGACGCGGCAATGTTACGATTATCAACAACATGGCGCTGCAGATGCTGGATATTGATTTAGAAGATGATGTTTTAGGCAAGTCGATTCTGGATGTCTTGGACGTACGACGCGACTACACGGTGCGGCAATTGATCGACAACTCGCAGCAGCAGACCCTGTTTGATCTAAACGTTGATGGCAATGATATGATTTTAAGCGCCTATTTCTCGCCGATTCAACGTGAGTCGGGTTTCGTTTCTGGTTTGGTCTGTGTGCTGCATGACGTTACCAGCCAGCAAAAAGAGGAACGGGAGCGCAAGGAGTTTGTCTCCAATGTTTCCCATGAGCTGCGTACGCCGCTGACCAGTGTTAAGAGCTATGTGGAGGCCTTGAGCGATGGAGCCTGGAAAGATCCAGACATTGCCCCACAGTTTTTAAAAGTCGTTCAAGACGAGACTGAGCGCATGATTCGAATGATCAACGATCTGCTGAGCCTTTCGCGAATGGATTCTGGTACCGCCAAGCTAAACTTGGAATACGTCAATATTAATGAACTGTTTAGATATATTCTGGACCGCTTTGACATGATCATCAAAAAAGAAGAAGATCCGCAAAAGAAGCGTTACACTATCGAACGTCACTTTACCAGCAAGGATCTCTGGGTTGAGATCGATCCTGATAAGTTTACCCAGGTGGTAGACAACATTATGAATAATGCCGTCAAGTATTCGCCGGATGGTGGCGTAATTACGGCTCGCTTATTGGAGACGCATAACCACGTGATCTTAAGCATCAGTGACCAAGGGCTGGGGATTCCTAGAAAGGATCTAGGACACATCTTTGATCGCTTCTTCCGGGTTGATAAGGCCCGCAGTCGCAAGCAGGGTGGTAGTGGACTTGGTCTGGCAATCTCAAAGGAAGTTGTCAATATGCTGGGTGGTCAGATCTGGGTTGACAGTGTGGAAGGCAAGGGCTCGACCTTTTATATCTCATTGCCTTACGTACCTTATGATGATGAAGGAGATGACTGGGATTAATGACCAAAATCAAAGAAAATTGGCTGAGTATTTTGTTGGCCGTGGTTGTCATTCTCAGTATGCTTCTTTCGGCGTTGCTATGGACGAACTCGCTTGGCTATGAATGGTTTGCCAACAATGATGCCGAAAAAGGGACTACGCAGCAGACCGCCTTGCAGTCGGTGGGCGACATTTATTTGCCAACGCAGGTAATCCTAACCAAGTCTGATGAGTCGCAGCAGCTTTTGTATGGTCAAAAAAAGAACCTGATTTTGACATTGCGCAACGATATGCAGAAATGGCAGCTTTCAGGTTTTCGGCGCGTTGCTCACGACAGCTCGACAACCTATATGAACTATCTGCGCAATGACAACTCGATCATGCTGTCTTATCCAGATGCCATGGCAACGGGAATCTTCAATCAGACATTCTCACAGTCGGTTGACAGTAAAAAAATGTCGCAGATCAACCATATCGTGATTCCGCTCAAGGGTCGCAACGTTGTTTATCTGCTTAATGACGATGACTTTACGGTCTATCGGATGAACATTACAAATAATGCCGCTCGGGCCAGAATTAAAAAGCTGGTTCGTCGATCCGGTCAGCGCATCGACGTTGATCATAAAATTGTAGACAACCAGCCAATCGTAACCTATCCACATGCGATTAAGCTGCCGGTCTTTGCCTATCAGCTGACGACGCAAGATATTGATAATCTGACACAGAATCTGCTGCGCTCAACCAATTCATCGGTCTTTACCACCAAGAAAAAGGGCAATGATACGATCTATATGGATGGTGCCAGCAAGCGGCTTGATTATCATCGTGATACAAGTGTGGTCGGCTTTGCCAACTATCTGGGCAAAGATAGTACCTATCAAGGGGCCAGCCTGTATCGTCATTTGTACAAACGCTTGACGGCAACCGGGACAACGTTGGACTGGATGCGATTTGATGCCGTTAACGAAAAAAAGCAGACAATTGTATTCCGCAGCTACGTGGAAGGCTTCCCGATCTTTAACGATCATGGCTACGGTACCGTGAAGCTGCAGGCCAACGCGGATGGCGTGGAGCGTTGCCAGCTGTCGCTCTACAGCCTGGGCGTACCATTGCCGATTAATGAATCAAAGGTTAAACTGCCGCCTTCGTCAGTCGTCTATAATGAGCTGCGCCAGGCAGGTAAGGATAAAGAAGTTTCAGGACTGCGCATTGGCTATCGCTGGGATAATCAAGATAGCGATACCAAGGTCGTTAAACTGGAACCAACCTATTACGTCTATTATCATGGCAAATGGGTCGACTATCAGACGCTGACGGACGATAAATAAGGGGGCGCGGCATGAACTTTAAACGAATTCAATGGATTTTCGTGATTGCTTTTACAATCTTTGACGTCGTCTTGGCCAGCTATTTTTTGATTGGTACGCATTTTACGGCAATGGTCAAACAGCAAAGTCAGCAACAGACGATTCTCAAAGAAATGCGCAACGATGAGATAAGTTTTGCCAATTTGTCAACCAAGCAGCAGACGGGGTATTATATATCCGGTAAGCGAGCCAACAGTCAGCTGGCAGCTGCTGTCAATAAACTGAACGATCAATCGGTCCGGTTAAGCAATGGTATGCTGATCAGTGAGCTAACCTCGCCGATCAAGGTTAGTATGCTCAATCCTGACCAGCAGCTAAATGTATTTATCAAAAATTCGCATCATGTTTTGTACGGATCGCAATATGCATATAATCGGGATCTGTCGACGGCCAATACGATTATTTATACGCAAAAGATGGAAGGGCGTGCAGTATTTGGCAGTGAAGGGCAGCTGCGCTTTAAAGTTGGCAAGAATCATAAGGTCTATGGCTACACACAGACTTATCTGAACAATATACAGGTTCTAAGACCACGTGCCGTTACCATCAGTCAGCAAGAGGCCGTGATCTGGCTGTATAAGCATAACTATATCCCCAACAACTCAAAGATTCGCTGGGCTAAGCTGGGATATGCCAAAACTCTGCTGACCAAAGACCAGGCAGTCTATGTACCAACCTGGTATGTTGAGATCAAGACTAAAAGTTCCGGTGACGTGCAGCATTTAAGGGTCAATGCATTCAATAATACGCTGATGCGCGACACGCCCCAAGAGATTGATACGACGCAGCTGAATCAATAGGCAAAGAAGGATAACAAGTGACAAACTCGGATGACAATCTGTACTACAGCATTTTAGCCAGTGGCAGCTCAGGCAACGCCACTTATCTAGAGACCGCTCATCATCGGATTTTGATTGATGCTGGGCTCAGTGGTAAGCGCCTGGAAGAAAGAATGCAGGCGATTGGCCGCTCGCTTAAAGACGTTGAGGCCCTGTTTGTAACGCATGAGCACAGCGACCATGTGCAGGGTGTCGGCGTACTGGCACGGCGCTATGGCATGGATGTTTATGCCAACGCCAAAACGTGGAAAGCGATGGCCAAAAAAGTAGGCGAGATTCCCTTAGCACAAAAAAATATTATTGAGCCAGGCAAGATTAAGGATTTTGGTGATCTGGAGGTAGAAAGCTTTGCCGTTTCACATGATGCGGCCTACCCGCAATTTTACCAGCTGCATCATGACAACCAGGCCTTTTGTATTTTGACGGATACGGGATACGTCTCACAGCGTGTAGCTAAGACGATTGAAAATGCTGACGCCTATTTGATGGAATGCAACCATGATACGGAAATGCTTAGAATGGGTCCTTATTCTTGGCCGCTTAAACAGCGCATCCTAAGCGACGAGGGACACCTTTCTAATGAAGAGAGTGCCGAAGCCTTATTGGATGTGATCGGCAACCATACCAAGCGAGTCTTTTTAGGACACCGTAGTCAGCACAACAATATCCGCTCGTTGGCTCATCTAACGGTTGCCACGATTTTAGAGCAGCATGATCTGGGTGTGGATCAGAACTTTGACTTAAAGGATGCCGAGCCTGACCAGCCAAGTGAACTGTTGGCTTTGTAAATATTTCAACTAATATTCATACTTTTTTGTTATACTGAAAAAAAACAAAGGAAGTATTAGATTATGGCAGGCAAGCGGTTAATCGTCAAAGTTGCAGGGGTAGGACTTTTAGCGGGCCTGATTGGTGGTGGCGTATCATATGGCGTGGGTAATGCAATCGTCACTCATCAGCAAAACGAAGCTACCAAAGTGCCATCTGGATCAAACAAATCCGGGGGCACTAAGATCAATAAAAATGAGGATACTAAGAGCAATCAGTCAACTGAGGCCTATAACGTGGTCAAAGGGGCCGTGGTCAGCGTCATCAATAAGCAGACCAGCTCCTCTGATGACAATGATATTTTGTCGATATTTGGTGCGGATTCAGATTCATCAAGCTCCAATTCCAGTTCGCTGCAGACGGCAAGTGAGGGCTCAGGGGTAATCTACAAGAAGTCAGGCAATACTGCCTATATCGTTACCAACAATCATGTGGTTTCTGGAGCCAGCGCGCTGCAGGTAATCATGAGCAACGGCAAGAAAGTCCAGGCTGAACTGGTTGGTACCGACGCAACGACTGATTTGGCCGTCTTAAAGATCAGCTCTGCCAACGTGACGACGGTTGCCAAGTTCGGTAATTCCAACTCGATCAAGGCTGGTCAAGATGTTTTGGCAATCGGTTCGCCAATGGGCAGTGAATATGCTAATACGGTTACCAAGGGGATTATTTCTGCACCTAAGCGGACGATCAGTGCCAGTTCAAGCAATTCCGGCACCAATACGACGGTCATTCAGACTGATGCGGCCATTAATGCTGGTAATTCTGGTGGTCCGCTGGTCAACATGGCAGGTCAGGTTATCGGTATCAATTCGATGAAGCTGGCCAGTGATAACCAAGGGACCAGTGTTGAAGGGATGGGCTTTTCGATTCCAAGCAACGAGGTCGTCAGAGTGATCAATCAGTTGGTTGCCAATGGTAAGATCACCCGGCCATCCTTGGGAATTGAAATGCTTGACTTAAGCAATGTTGACGGTGATGATCAGCAAAACGTCCTCAAGCTGCCAAAGAGCATTACCAAAGGGGTCGTAGTCATGAAGACCCAAAGTGGTTCGGCAGCAGACCAGGCGGGAATTCAAAAATACGATGTGATTACCAAGATCAACAATAAAAAGGTTAATGATGGTGGTGATCTGAAGACTCAGCTGTACAAATATAAGGTTGGCGATACGATCAAGTTGACGTTGTATCGCCAAGGCAAGCAGCAGACGGTATCGGTTAAGCTGACGCAGGCTGCTAGTGCTGACAGCAGCAGTTCATCGGATAATCAATAACCTTAAAACGTGTTCTTAATGATTAATTGATTGTTAAGATCACGTTTTTTATTTGACGAATTATCCACAATTTCTGTGGATAAATGTTCCAAAAACAGTGGAAAACTAAATCAGCCTATTTTTTAACACCACGTTGCGTGTAAAAGAATCGGTAAGCTAAAGTTAGATCAGAAGCTTGTAAAATCAATACTTTTAGTTATCCACAAGTAAAGATTGCAGAATTGTGGAAAACCCTTTATCATATTTATTGAAGTTTAAAAAACATTGTTATATCAATGGATTTAGTGGCTGGATACAAACGGCTGTTTTGGTTTTGAGCTGTGGATAACCTGCCGTGGTTAATTGGGAGACGAATTAATAGAATTACCGAACGATCGTAGTAAAGGAGTTTTAAATGAACATTAAGATAATTGGTGTTGGCAAGTTGAAGGAAAAATACTTTAAGGCTGGAATTGCCGAATATGCCAAGCGTTTGGGGAGATACTGCAAGTTTGAAATTGTCGAGGTACCAGATGAAAAAGCACCCGAGTCATTAAGTCAGGCTGAGATGGATGAGGTCATGGCCAAAGAAGGTGAGCGAATTCTAAGCAAGATCAAAGACCGTGAGTATGTTTTTGCCCTGGCAATCAATGGCAAGGAGCGTAGTTCAGAAGAATTTGCTAAGACGCTTAATCAACTGGCAACTTATGGTCACAGCGACATTACCTTCGTGATCGGCGGGTCACTGGGACTGAGCCCAGCAGTCTTAAAACGAGCTGATGAACAGATCTCATTTGGTCGGTTTACGCTGCCTCACCAGCTGATGCGGCTGGTTTTGACCGAACAGATCTATCGTGCATTTACGATTATCAATGGTCTGCCTTATCATAAATAGAGGTGCGCATATTATGAAGTATTCCCATCGATTAAGTGATGCCGTACATATTTTGGTTTATCTAGAGATTTACCATGGTCAAAAAATCAGTAGTCAGGATCTGGCTGCCAGCGTGGACGCAAATCCCAGCTTGATTCGCAGCCTGATTGCCAAAATGGTCAAAGCTGGCATTCTTAAGTCAAAATCAGATGCTCCGGCACCACAGCTGAGTCGATCAGCTAATGAGGTAACGCTGCTAGATGTCTATGCTGCTGTTGAGGAGAACCAACATTTACTGCATATTGATGAACAGACCAACCAGCAGTGTCCAGTTGGCAAAAACATTCAGCCAGTCCTCGGACAAGTCTATGATCAGGTACAAAAAGCTGCTGAAGCTGAGATGAGACAAATTACGCTGCAGACGATTGTTAATGGCGTGGCTGATCGGATTAGCTAAAAGAGAGTGAGAAAAAACTCCGAAAATCAGCTTGCGACCGATTTTCGGAGTTTGTCTTCGACCCAGCCAGCTACTGCGCTGAGGCATTATTATCCATAAAATAGTTAAGAGGTTGAGTTAATTCCCAGCCTCTTTTTTAGTTAGTGTGGGACCTTGAGTATGAACCAGTCATGCAGCAGGTAGTGATGGCCAGCCGTCAGATCGTATTGAACCATGCGATAGTCGTTGAACAGCCGCATCTGTTTTAAGGAAAGCGATGTCTTTAGGCCATCTTGATCAACATATTCGACGGCAGTACTGTGTGGGCGATTGCTGTGGCTGTGAATGCTGGTATCAAGCGTGATTGCCGGCAGTTTTTCATGAACCTGAGTCAAAAGCGCGTAGTATGGCGAAACCTTCAAATCCATCTGCGCCATGGCCATCGGAATAAACTCATTGGGACTGACGATCTTGGTTTTGTCAACATGACCGCGGTTGATTCGCTGAGCAGCCGGATTGCTGTAAATGAAATAGTCGGTCTCATGCATTACCAGACCGTGTTCAGCCATTGAAACACCGTTGTAGATGCCTGGTAGATGATCACCATACCAGACAACGGTGGTCGGCTGGCTGCTTTGATCTAAACGGCTGATGAATTTTTTGAGTGCCTCGTCAGTATAGTGGATGCCCTGCGTGTAGGTCTCAATCTGCTGCTGAGCCTGAGGAGTTCGATAGGCCGTTCCACTGACCTTATAGTTGTTGTGATGATAGAAATTGTTATAAGGCATGTGGTTTTGCATGGTAGCCAGCTGAATGAACTGATTGCCATGATGGTTTTTCAGGTTCAACAAGACCTGCTGATAGGCTGACCAGTCATCAATACGCGGACTGTTGTCGATCTTGTGAGTATAGGAAAGGCGGCTGCCACCATCAAGATGATAGAAACGGTTGAAGCCGAATTTGCGATAGACTTTTACGCGACTGTATAGATTGGCGGTAAACGGATGAATCCCATCACTGTATGAGAACAGCTGATTAATGGCAACAGCATGTTTTTGATATGGTACCAGCTGTGAATAAGGCGTTGGCATGGTTGGTGAGAAGTTGACGATAGAAAGTCCGGTTAGTGCTTGATATTCCATATTGGCCGTCCCACCACCATAGCC
The DNA here is from genome assembly GCF_947381555.1 of Limosilactobacillus pulli. Lineage (NCBI taxonomy): Bacteria > Bacillati > Bacillota > Bacilli > Lactobacillales > Lactobacillaceae > Limosilactobacillus > Limosilactobacillus pulli. The sequence continues at coordinate 81,609 of NZ_CANCWQ010000002.1, read as the reverse complement.
AGTACTGAGCATCAAGCCACTGGTCGTATGCGATTTAAGCTGATCCAGATATGGCACCGGATTACCACTGACCTTTAGATTAGGTACACGTCTTGGATCGGCAAAGCTTTCGCTTAAAATAAAGACGAGCCGCTGGTTGCCGACAGTAGCATGGGTTCGATGTCGATTGATTTTTTTTGCTTGCTGCAGATAGATCTGACCGATTTTTTCCATACGGGCCTTGGAATATCCTTTAGGCTTATCCATTACTCGAACATCAACGTTATTGGCAAACTGCAGCAGTGTGCCGTTGACCTTGGCACCACGCAGTTGAGCGTAAAAATATGGTGTATCATCGACTTTTTCGGCCCAGCGATAGGTTGGCGAGTTGGTATGATTGATCAAGGCAAAGCCGCTTAGATAAAGAAGAGAAAGGGCACCGATTAAATAACGCCATTGAATCCTAAAGCGGCACTTTTGGCCATACCGTATTTCGATAACGATGGCAAAGCCTAAAAGTACGATGACAAAAACACCAGCTGCAATCAGAATCGTTGGATCGACCATTCCCAGCATTTCTTTGGGAGCGGTAATCGTTGCCAAATCCGTTGGCAGAATCGGTTCTTCACGGGCTTGAATCTTAAGAATCGAGGCAATCAGCCAGCCGCCATAGATGATGATTGTCAAAGTACTGCTGATCCACCAGCGATTGGTAAGCGCCATTAAAATTCCAGCCAGTGCCATCATAATCAAGACGTTGGCCCAGACGATGGCATGGTGATCCATGATGATCCACTGCACCATGTTAAGCTGCCAGTTCCAAAGATAGCCAAATGACCAAATCGTCATCCCCCAGATGATGCTGGTGGTCAAAAGCAGTGGCCAGTATCTGAACAGGGCGATTTTCAAACCATTTAGCATCGTGGTCAGATTGATCCTGATTCGCCAGTCAAAGCGCGTGGCCCATTGATTAAGCAAGATTGCCAGCAGCCAAGTGCTTATCCAGACAATCAAAATGGCGACGATCAAATGCCAGTCCGGTTGATACTTTAGAAACGGCACCAGCAGCTTGGGGACAGCCAATAGATTCAGCACCAAGCCGCCTAAAATACCGTAAAAGCCGCTTGCTGAGCGTGAATTTAGCAGCTTGACCAGTGTTAAAACGATCAGAATAGCCATTAATAAATAGTTGTTTTGAAAGGCGTTGATGGCGACTTGATAGTGCGTAGTCAAGACCAGTCCATCATGCGGATTATACGTCAGCTGATTGATCTTAAACCAAGCCGTCAGACACGTCGTCAAAAAAATCAATAGATTAAAAGCCAGCAGCCAACCGATTCGGATCGATTTTTGTAAAGGCAGGTCGTTATTCAGCCAGTCACCCAAGGCAAATAAATAGATAAACCATAAAAAACTGTTGCCACCAGCAAAACCTAAAACGCCGGCTGCGTGATTAAGATTGAGCAGCCAGAGCGTCAGCGTTAAAATAATCAAAAAACGGCGGCGCCATGGTAGTTTGAAACGATGCAGCCATTTTTTAAGCCAAGGGTCAAAAAGCATCAATGCCAGATATGCCAGCCAAGTTACAAAAATATTTTGAACGACGTAGCGCTCAGCGGAAGGCACGCTTTCCAAAATGGCCGGCTGACTCAAATGATTGGCAATGCCAAATAAGATTAGCCCAACAGTCCCAAGTAAGATTGCAGTGGTTTGGCGATGAGAGGTCCTTAACTCAATTGCGCCCAGCATCATTGGCAAAACCACAACGCTTAAAGCAGCGGTATTTTTAATCATCCATAAAAACAAAAAGGACTGGCCAGCAGCATGGGAAAGCATTTGGCGAGCGGTAGTACAGACCGCGACCGTCACAATCAAGAGGACGGTCAGCCAAAGCATGCTGAACCAGTTTATGGTTAACTTCTTAAGCTTCAATTTTATTCTTCCTAACGTTTCCAAAATTAACTACATAATTATATCGAATCGTATTATGCATTTAAAATCAATCAACAAAGATGCGATTGATGTCGCATTAAGACCTTAAAAGCAGCTAGTGTCGCATTGATTTAATCAAATAACATAAAAAAATTCCAGTAAGGTTATAACCAGCCTTACTGGAATTTTAATTTTAATCTTCTAATAACTTTTTGGCAGCCTCAATTTGAGCCTTAACCTGGGAAAAACCGGTTCCGCCAGCTGAGTTCCGACGCTGAACGGCAACTTTTGGCTGCAGGACATGATAGACGTCTTCATCAATCAGCGGACTGATCTTTTGGTATTCATCCAAACTGATATCGCTGAGATTCTTGCCAGTCTTTAGTCCCTTTAAGACCAACTCGCCTACGATCTCATGCGCTTGTCTGAATGGCATCCCCTTGCTTGCCAGATAGTCGGCCAGCTCGGTAGCGTTGGAAAAGTCGTTATGAACGGCATGCTCCATTTTATCTTGGTTAACTTTAAGCGTTTCAACCATGCCAGCCATGATCTTTAGGCTGGGGATGATTGTCTTGACGGCATCAAAAACGCCTTCCTTATCTTCTTGCATATCTTTATTGTATGCTAGCGGCAGGCCCTTCATCGTCGTCAAAAGTCCCATCAGATCGCCATAGACCCGACCCGTCTTACCCCGAATCAGCTCAGCGGTATCGGGATTTTTCTTTTGCGGCATGATTGAACTACCCGTGGAATAGGCATCTGAAAGCTCGATATAGCCAAATTCGTAGCTGCACCAGTAAATCAGCTCTTCACACATTCGCGACAGGTGCATCATCAAAATGCTGGCATTGCTGATAAATTCCAAGACAAAATCACGATCTGATACCGCGTCCAATGAGTTGTGATAGATATCTGAGAAACCGAGGTACTTCGCACTCAATTGACGGTCGATCGGAAAGGTCGTTCCCGCCAAAGCCGCCGCGCCCAACGGAGAGACGTCGGTATGCTGCATGTTGAACTCAAATCTTTCAGCGTCACGCTGCAGCATCTGGAAATAAGCCATTAAATAATGACCATAAGAAATTGGCTGGGCATGCTGCATATGCGTATAGCCAGGCATGATGGTCTCAACGTTGGCACTAGCCTTATCTACTAAGACCTGCTGCAGTTTTTTGATAGCCACGATTACTTGGGGTAGTCGTTCCTTGACGTATAGATGTAAGTCGGTGGCGACCTGATCGTTTCGGCTACGGCCGGTATGCAGCTTGCCAGCAACCGGACCGATCTCTTCGGTCAAGAGCGCCTCAATGTTCATATGAATGTCTTCATTTTCAATATTAAAGGACAGCTGGCCCTGCTTCAGCTTTTTATCAAGTGTTTCCAGTCCCTTGATAATTGCATCGGCATCCACTGCATCAAGGATCTTGGTTGCCTTAAGCATCTTGACATGGGCCAATGATCCTTGAATATCTTCTTGGGCCATTTCCTGGTCGAATTCGATCGAGGCTCCAAACTTATTTACCAGATCGGAACCGGATTCTTCAAACCGACCACCCCACATCCGCTTAATCGGCACTGATGGTTTCCTCCTTTACGCTAGATTCAGATTGGTTCTTGGCAGCATTGGCCTGAACTTGAGCATAGACCTTGTCAGGCAGTTCCCAGAGCTTGATGAAGCCGCCGGCAGCTTCCTGATCAAATTCATCGGCTGAGGTGTAGGTAGCCAGGTTCTTGTCATACAAGGAATTAGGCGACTTCCGACCTTCACAGACAACGTTGCCTTTAAACAGCTTGACCCGGACCGTTCCGTTAACGTCTTTTTGTGTTTCCTTAATGAATGCTTGAATGGCCTTCATCAATGGCGAGTACCACAGACCATTGTAGATCAGGTTGGCCATCTTTAGTTCAACGACTGGCTTAAAGTGGGCTGCCTCACGTTCCAGAGTCAAATCTTCCAGATCCTTGTGCGCCTTCAAGAGGACCGTGGCGGCTGGACATTCGTAGATTTCACGCGACTTGATGCCGACCAGCCGATTTTCAACATGATCGATTCGGCCAATTCCGTGGTTACCAGCAATCTTATCGAGCTTCATGATCAGTTCGGCCAGCGGCATGGCTTCACCGTTAAGGGCGATCGGCTTGCCGTGCTCAAATTGAATTTCCATGATTTCAGGCGTATCTGGCGTTTTTTCAATTGGGTTGGTCCGATCGTAGGCATCTTCAGGAGCGCTGGCCCATGGATCTTCAAGAATCCCACATTCGTTGGCCCGTCCCCACAGGTTTTCATCGATTGAGTAGGGACTTTCCATGGTAATTGGAACGGGAATGCCATTTTTCTTGGCATAATCAATTTCTTCTTCCCGTGACCAGTGCCAGTCACGAATGGGATCTTCAATCTTCATATCAGGAGCCAGGGCATGAATGCCGGCTTCAAAACGAACCTGATCGTTGCCCTTTCCAGTGCAGCCATGGGCAATGGCAGTGGCACCATATTCTTTGGCAACGGCAACGAGCTTTTGAACAATCAGAGGTCGGGAAAGAGCAGAAACCAGGGGATATTCTTGTTCGTACATGGCATTGCTTTGCAGAGCAGGCAGGACAAAGTTTTCTGCAAAGTCTTCTTTGGCATCGATCACAACGGATGCGTAGGCACCAACCTGGGTACCTTTAGCCTTGATGGCTTCCAGGTCCTTGCCTTCGCCTACATCAATACAGCATGCGATTACGTCATAGCCTTTGTTCTTGAGCCAGGCAATGGCAACTGAGGTGTCCAGACCACCAGAATAAGCTAAAACGATTTTTTCCTTTTCTTGTTTCATAAGTTCTTCCTCCGATATTTCTGTTTCTGATTGCTCTTAATTTATAATTGATTTATAAATTGTTATTAAATATACAGAAATACGAATAAAAAGTCAACTATTCCTTATATTTTTATATTTTATGCAAAAGATAATCAAGGAACAAAAAGGATGTCAAAATTGCGATAAACGTTTGCGGTGCGGTATTTTGGGAACATGAGGACTAAAGTGAGAAAATGGTTAAATTTTTTTATCCATTTTTTTATTCACAGAGATTATCAGCGTGGATTTGTTTGTAAAAGCGGTGGTTCATATTGAAGGATAACGCTTTCATCATTGGTAATATATAAGGAAGGAAAAATCTCATAAATTAACTAAAAATGTTTTACAAATGTGGTATTTTACACTTGTGTTATACCACAGACGTGATATAATAAAAAACGTAAAGGAAGTGAGCATGGTGCGAATCGACATCAAGCATTATTTGGACGTGAATCACTTGACGATCTATCAAGTGTCCAAGCGATCCGGCTACGGCTACACGACCTTGCATAAATCGTTCAACAAGGAGCAGACCAGTGCCACGCCGCTTAATCTGCGCGACTTGGATGCTTTGGCTCGGGCACAGCACCGCAAGATGTGGGAAGTGCTAAAGGAGCTGGAAGAGCATTACTTGGAACGATAATCGCATAGTGTAGCAGTAGGAGGTCGAGTGTATAGCATTGGGCCTTTTATTGACCACTGATTTAGCGAACTACAATTGAATATAAAATTATAGGGGGAATAGCTTATGGCACAGATTCCAGTAGATCCATTCGATGACATGAATGACATTTTTAACCAGATGATGGGCGGCCTAAACGGTTTTAATACCGAAAATCGCCGCTACCTGATCAATGGACGTGAAGTGACCCCAGAAGAATACGCTCAGTATCGTCAAACCGGCAAGCTGCCACAGACTGGCGCCAAGCAGACTGCTGCCAAGGCACCTAAAAAGGGCGATATGCTGGCAAAGCTGGGGCGCAATTTAACTGAAGAAGCCAAGGCTGGTAAATTGGATCCAGTCATTGGTCGTAACAAAGAAATTCAAGAAACCGCGGAAATCCTCAGTCGTCGAATCAAGAACAATCCAGTTTTGGTTGGTGATGCCGGGGTTGGTAAGACGGCGGTCGTTGAAGGTTTGGCCCAAGCCATCGTCAACGGCGATGTCCCAGCCGCAATTAAAAACAAACAGATTATCAGCATTGATATTTCCAGTTTGGAAGCTGGTACCCAATATCGGGGCAGCTTTGAAGAAAATATGCAAAAGCTGGTCGATGAAGTCAAGAAGGCTGGCAACGTCATCTTGTTCTTCGATGAAATTCACCAGATCATTGGGGCCGGCAGCTCTGGTGATGGCAATGGCTCCAAAGGGATGTCCGATATTTTGAAGCCAGCACTGTCACGTGGTGAAATCACGGTTATCGGGGCTACGACACAAGATGAGTACCGCAATACCATCATGAAGGATGCCGCCCTGTCACGGCGGTTCAACCCAGTTGTCGTCAATGCGCCAAGCAAGGAAGATACGTTTAAGATTCTGCAGGGGATTCGGGGGCTGTATGAAAAGCACCACAACGTCACGCTGCCGGATAATGTCTTAAAGGCTGCCATCGACTACTCAGTTCAATATATTCCACAGCGCAGCCTGCCAGACAAGGCTATTGACCTGGTTGACATGACGGCTGCTCACCTGGCAGCTAAGCACCCTGTTAAGGATGCCAAGGAGATCGAGGCCGAGATCAAGCGCGTTGAAAAAGAACAAAACGAAGCTGCTGAAAAAGAAGACTATCAAAAGGCTCAGCAGTGCAAGGACAAAATTGCTGATCTGAAAAAGGAATTGGCAGATCACTCGGCTTCTGAAAAAGTTACGGCAACGCCAAGCGATGTTGCTGACTCAGTTGAACGGCTGACTGGCATTCCGGTTTCTAAGATGGGCGCCAGCGATATTGAACGGCTCAAAGGCCTGGCTGGTCGGCTCAAGAGCAAGGTTATTGGTCAAGATGAGGCCGTTGACGCCGTTGCACGAGCAATTCGGCGGAACCGGGCCGGCTTTGACGAAGGTAATCGTCCAATCGGCAGCTTCCTGTTCGTTGGACCAACCGGTGTCGGGAAGACTGAACTGGCTAAGCAATTGGCTTTGGATATGTTCGGCAACAAAGACGACATTATTCGACTCGACATGTCCGAATACTCTGATCGGACGGCCGTTTCCAAGCTGATTGGGACTACGGCTGGGTACGTTGGCTACGATGACAACAGCAATACGCTGACAGAAAAGGTTCGTCGTCACCCTTACTCAATCGTTTTGCTTGACGAAATTGAAAAGGCTGATCCGCAAGTCATCACGCTGCTTTTGCAAGTATTGGATGATGGTCGACTGACGGATGGTCAAGGCAATACGGTCGACTTTAAGAACACGATTATTATTGCTACCTCCAATGCCGGCTACTCCAGTGATGCCATGATCAAAGCCGCTGACGATAAAGAAGAGAGCCTGACTAAGCGGCTGGAGCCATACTTCCGTCCTGAATTCCTCAATCGGTTTAACGCCATTGTTGAATTCCGCCACCTGACGAAAGAGGATCTCAAGCAAATCGTTGACCTGATGCTCAAAGACGTCAACAAGACCCTGGCTAAGAAGGGCATGGACGTTGCGGTTAGCGAGGAAGCCAAGAACTTCTTGATTGACCAAGGCTATGATGAGGCAATGGGGGCTCGTCCATTACGGCGGGTCGTTGAACAGCAGATTCGCGACCAGGTTACCGACTACTATCTGGATCACCTGGACGTTAAGCATCTGCGCGCCGACATGCAGGATGGCAAGCTGGTTATTAGCAAAAACAAAGACTATCAAGCACCAAAAGCTGAATAAGCAAAAAAGAGCTGGTAAAAAGCCAGCTCTTTTTTAATGGCGTTGATTCAAGTAGATTGCCAAGATGACGATCAGCGCCAAAGCGATAATCGCCAGTCGTGGATTGGCCTTGAACAGTTCGTGAAACAGATGGTACTGGCCGATTCCCAATGGCAGTGAGTTAAACATAATCGTTCATTCCTTTTTAACAATAGTTATCATATTTCGAAAAATTATAGCGCAATTAAGTTGTTGGTTCGAATCAAAAGGTGCGTTAGAATAAAAAAAGCAAGCGAAAGGAAGGTAGAACAATGCTTTTAACGACGTGGCAGATTATCAAGTTGATTATTTGGGGAATTATCTTAATCAACGAAATTGCCGCGCTTTATACGGTATTTCGTGAAAAGCGCGATATTGCCGCGACCTGGGCCTGGCTGCTGGTTTTGACCCTGATTCCGGTGCTGGGCTTTATCCTATATGCATTTTTAGGACGCAAGCTGCCCCAGGACAAGATGGAACGGATTCAGTCGCAAACGGAACTGGAACTGAGCGCGGCCTTAGAAGAGCAGAAAAAGCAGTTTTTGGATATGCCGCGGCCTAAAAAACAGACCATGCGCATGTATCGACGAACGATCATGCTGTTTCAAAGCATCGACAACGCGTTTTTGACTCGGCACAATCAGGTTGATATCTATACGGATGGGCAAGAACTGTTTCAAAAGATGTTTGATGATCTAGCTAATGCCAAAAAAAGCATCCATATTGAGTTTTACACGATCTATAACGACCAGATCGGCAATCAGCTGCGCACGCTGTTGGAGCAGAAAGCGGCAGAAGGCGTTGAGGTCCGGGTTTTATATGACTCGTGGGGCTCAATGGGCGTTAAGCGCAGTTTTTATGATGCTTTAAGACAAAATGGCGGCCTGGCTGAACCCTTCTTGATGACGCACAGCAACTTGTTTGATTTTCGGCTGAACTATCGCGATCACCGAAAAATCGTCACTATTGACGGTCAGATCGGCTACGTGGGCGGCTTTAACGTCGGTGATCAGTATTTGGGCCGACTGCCAAAGTTTGGCTACTGGCGTGATACGCATCTACGTGTGATTGGTGGGGGCGTTTATTCATTGCAGCAGCGATTTATTCGTGATTGGAACGCATCGCAGCGGCACGTGCACGATAAGATCATTTACTATCGGCCTTACTTTCCACCAATTACGGTCAAGCAGGGCAATACAGCCTTGCAGATCGTTTCAAATGGTCCAGAATCACCGTTGGAAAAAATCAAGCTTGGCTATTTGCGGCTGATCAATGCCGCTCAGGATCATATCTGGATCCAAACGCCGTATCTGATTCCTGACGATAGTGTCTTGGATGCGTTGCGAATTGCCATTCATTCTGGCGTTGACGTGCGCATCATGGTACCATGCAAGCCAGATCATCCCTTTGTCTATCGGGCTACGCAATATTATGCCCACCAGCTGGCCAACGAAGGAGCGACGATCTACTTTTATCAAAATGGTTTTCTGCATGCCAAGACCATGGTTGTTGACGGCAAGATGGCTTCGGTTGGTTCGGCCAATGTTGACTTTCGCAGCTTCAAGCTTAACTTTGAAATCAATGCCTTTATTTATGACCACCGCATTACGGATCAATTGGAACAGATCTTTGTCAATGATATTCGCGACTGCAAGGTTATGACACCTGAGATGTTTGCAGTCCAACCGCTTTGGCTGCGCTTTAAACAGACGTTTTCACGCTTGTTCTCACCGATTCTATAAAGGAACTAAAAAACCCGTTGACCAAGGATTGGCCAACGGGTTTTTTAATTTCAGCGGGTTAGGACATCAGTTAAACTGACACATCAAAAAGTTATCATTGAGGCGATTAAAAACCACCAAGTATGGAGTAGAGAGATTTGAATTTGAGATAAAAGATGACTTTATTGGGATGAAAGTCCTAACCCTAACTTAGTTATTGCTCACTAAGTAACAATTACATTAAACCACTTTTGCTTCACAAAGACAACCAACAAACTAAAATTTATTATTTTTATTTTTAATTCGTTATAAATGCTGGTCTGATGCTGATTATGATCATCGGTGACTGTTGATCAATAATTCACAAGATTCATGAATTAGAAGTAAGATTGGAATTATCGACCACGGTCTTTTATGGCGGCGGTCCATGATAAAATTGAAGCAATCAATCAAAACGGAGGAAAGCGCAATGAGCAGCTTGAGATTTATTTTGGGAACGGCCGCCTATGATCACCGGGCCAGTCTGTTGGCTGAAATGAAAAAGCAGATGGTCACCGATCCTAATGGTGAGTTTTTCTATCTGGTTCCCAACCATATTAAGTTTGCAACCGAGATTGAGGTGCTGAATCGCCTAAAAGATACGGCCGCGCTTGATGATGATCAGCCTTATGCACAGATGAAAGTTCAGGTATTGTCATTTAGCCGGCTGGCTTGGTATCTGCTGCGTGATACACCGGCATTTCAGGCACCGCGGCTTTCACCAACCGGCTTAACGATGCTGACGGCCCAGATTGTCAATCAGCACCAAAATGAGATGCAGATGTTTGCTGGTGAGGTCAAGCGGCCTGGCTTTATCAAGGAACTGACTCAACAGCTGACTGAATTGCAGACGGCTAAAATTGCGCCAACTGACTATGCAGCCATCATGGAACGCGCCAAAACCTGGGCCCAGACAAATCATCAGGTTTTAGATGACGTCTGGCAGGCTAAATTGAAGGTCATTTTTATGGTCTACGGCGAATTCGTCAAGGCTTTGGGCGACTATCAAGACATCAGTCAAATTGATGCCTTGCTGGTAAAATACTTGCAGCAAAAAGATCTGTCGCATGCTTATTTTTATCTAGATCGTTTCTCACAGTTTACGGCCCGTGAGCTGCAGATCGTTCAGGCACTGATTAAAAATGCCCAGGCTACTACGATTTCATTGATCTTGGATCGGTCCTATCATAATGAGCTGCCAGACGAACATAATCTGTTTTATGAGTCTGGCTGTCAGTACTATCGCTTGGTGCGCTTTGCCAAACAGACGCCAGGCGTAAAACTGGCAGACGATCTGATGGCTGATCAGCCACGAGTCAATGAAGATCTGCAGGTTTTGGAGCGAGTCTTTGCCGCGCAGACGCAGATGCTTAGTGAACTGCCCATTGAGCCACTCAAGGATCCTAAAAGCATTCAGTTTTTTACTGCGTCCAATCGTGTAGCTGAATTGAATTTGATTGCTGCCAAGATCCGCCAATTGGTCAGCACTGGGAAATACCGCTACCGTGACTTTCTGATTCTAACGCGGCATCTGGATGGCTATGCCACGATGCTGGATTCGGTCTTTAAAGCCCATGAGGTACCGATTTTTAATGACTTGGAACGCCTGATGAATAACCATCCCTTGGTCAATTTGATTGAAGCTTTGTTTAAGGTTTATCAGCGCCACTTTGCTACCAGCGACGTTATGCATCTATTAAAAACCGGCCTATTGGTACCAAAAGACATGCATGATGATCTGGGGCGGACAGTCACCAAAAAGTATTTTCAAAACGCCATCTACCAAACGGAAAACTGGTGTCTGCAGTATGGTCGCACTGGTGACGACTGGCTGAGCAAGCAGAAATGGCATTTTGATCCCAACGTTGATGAAGAAGAGCTAAAGCATCATGCTGATATGCAAAAACGCGATCGGCTGGCTTCAGCACCGTTGAACGTCATCAAGGATTACGTCAATGGGCTGCAGAAATTTTTCAATCAGCTTGATCAAGCTCAAAATGGTACTGAAGCAGCCAAGGCACTATATAGCTTTTTGGTTGGTGCGGGTGTCGTCGAGCGGCTTCAGGAATGGTCGGTTGCCGATAGTCAGATCGATCTGACAAGAGCCCAAGAACCGCAGCAGGTTTGGCAAGTCTTTTGCAATATCTTGGATGAGTACGTGCAGATTCTAGGCCAACAGCAGCCATTTATGATTGATGAGTTTGCGGATCTGTTGATGGCCGGCTTTGAGACCGCCCAGTACTCACAGATACCGTCAACGCTGGATCAGGTCGTAATCTCTGAAACCGGGATCGTGCAGACCGACACGCGCAAGGTTGTCTTTATGATGGGAGCTACCAGTGATGTTATGCCAGAAGCTAAATCGGCTACGGGGCTGCTCAGCGATCCAGATCGTGAATTGTTGAATGCCTGCTTGAGTGATGAGCAGTTTTTGCCAGCCAGTGGAGTTGAGAAAATGAGTGGTGAGCCATTCCTAAACTACCTGGGCTTTATGAGTGGAAAAGAGCGTCTGATTATTTCGGCACCACAGCTTGGTAATGATGAAAAGCCACTTGGTCTGTCGCCTTATATGATTGATCTGGCAATGGCTTTTGATCGTTGGGATGCTGATAAAAAACAGCTCAAAGACGATTTGCCGTTTATGGCTCAGCCGCAAGATTCGGCACTTGAGGCCTGGCCGTATGTCAGTGCCCCAGCAGCCGTTTTGGGTAATTTGATGCAGGTCTTGCGTCAGGCATTGGATGATCATCAGCCATTGGGTGCGGCCTGGAGCTTTTTGAGCAAACTAATGGTCCAAAATCTTACGCGCTATGATTGGACTGCCAAAAGTCTCGAATACGCCAATGAAACGACACCGCTGCCGGCTGCATTGGCGGAACGGCTGTATGGACAATGGGATCCGGAGGCACTGGATGCTCAGACCCAGGCAATGCAAAATGGTCAGCCGCTGCCTCAAACGGCCCCTAAGCTGCAGCACAATACGCTTTATGCATCAATCTCACAGCTGCAGGACTATTACCGCAACCCTTACGAATATTTTCTTAAATATGGTCTGCGCATTCAAAAGCGCGAAGAACTGGAAATCTCGGCTGATAAATCCGGGACGTTTTTCCATGACAGTCTGGACTGCTTTATGCGGCTGCTCAATCAACAAAACCTGCAGTTAAGCGAATTAAATGACGATCAGCTTCAGCACCTTACGCACCAATCAATGGCCTGGGCCTTTGATCAACAGCCACAGTTGATTCAATTGACGCAAAACTACCAGCGCCTGGCCTTTCGCAAACGACAGTTGGAACGGCTGGTTGAAACGATGACAAAAGTACTGCGCAACCAGGCTAAGCTGACCCACGCCCAAAACGTGGTAACGGAACAGAAATTTGGCGTGATGGACCTCAGTGATCAAGGACAACACAGCTTTGCCCCATTGATTTACCCACTTGACCAGGGACACAAGGTTTATCTGCGCGGCCGCATTGACCGAATCGATGCTGTTGAGTTGAATCAGGAGCCCTACTTAATGGTGGTTGACTATAAGTCGGGCAATCAGCAGTTCAATCTGGTTGAGGCTTATGATGGCTTGGCTCTGCAAATGCTGTCTTATTTAAACAGTCTCAGTCATCAGCTTAAGCTTAATCAGCAGACGGCTAAGATTGCCGGTGCGCTTTATCTGCATTTGCAAAATCCAGTCTTTAAATGGGAGAGCCTCAGTGGCAGTCTGGCCAGTGAGGAATTGAAGAGTCATCGCTATCGCGGTGTTTTATTAAATGATCGACAATTGTTGAGCGACCTGGATCGCGGTATCGATGACTTTAAGCCCCAGCTGCTCAGCCTGCGAGCGTTCAAAAACGGCAATCTCAAGGCCAACAGTGGGATGGCGCTGGTTGATGAAAAACAGCTGGCAGCACTGTTGGCTCGCAACCAAGAACGCATCGTCAACGCAGCCACACAGATCTTTAATGGCGATACGTCACTAAGACCTTATCGACTGGATAAACAAGATGGCCTGCAATACAGCGACTATCAAGATATCTATCGCTTTGACCCAATGCTGGATCAAAAACACTATCGCGATATTTTACTGACTGAGCGCGACGTGGCAGAAAAGCTGAAACAAGATCAATCACAGGGGGATAAAAATGAGTGATACCAAGTTTACGCCACAGCAAAAGCGAGCGATTGATGCCAGAACCCATGACATTTTAGTATCGGCATCGGCGGGGGCAGGCAAGACCACGGTATTGGTTGACCGGGTCATCAAAATGTTGAAAGAAGACGCCAATCTTAATATCGATCAACTGCTGATGGTTACCTTTACCAACGAAGCGGCCGATAATATGCGAGATCGGATTCGACGCCGGTTGGAAAAAGAAGCTAATAATCGGCATCTGCGCGATCAGATCAACCGGCTGGCGATTGCCCATATCAGTACGATTCATGCCTTTTGCCAGCAGCTGATCAAGCGCTACTACTACCTGATCGATCTGGATCCGCAGTTTCGTCTGCTGACGGATGAAACCGAAACGATTCTTTTGCAGGATCAAGTCTGGGATGATTTAAGAGAAGAGCTTTATGCCAGAGATGCACTAATTGAAGATCCTAGCCAGCGACCATTTGAAAAGCTGGTGCTGAATTTTGTCAACGACCGCAGTGATGATGCTTTAAGCGATATCGTTATGGAACTGGATCGGGTTGCCAATGCTCAAGCGGATCCGCATGCCTGGCTCAAGCAGCTGCCTAAAATGTATGAGTTGGCAGATGGTGAGCTGACCAAATCGAGTTTTTATCAAAAACAGCTGCTGCCCGTCTTGAAACGCGAATTAACCCAGATTCATGCCGACTTTCTTACTTTAACGCATCAAGCCCAATCAGCCGGTCTAGATACGACTGCATCAATGCTGAAAGCAGATACGCAAACCGCAGCTGAGCTATTGCAGCTGATCGAATCGGATACTTGGGATGCAATCAGCGCTAAGCTCAATAAAAAACAGTTTCCAACGATTAAGGGACGGCCTAAAAAAGACGAGCTTGAAGCTATGGCCGCCTACGAATCGATCAAAGATGCCCGCAATGATCTGAAGGACCGTATTCAAAGCCTCCACGATCATTACTTTATGGATGCCAGTCTATTGATCAAACTGTCAGCGGGAGCTAAAGGCATCGTTGACGAACTGGTTGACGTAGTCTGGCAGTATCGCCAAAACTATCAGCAGCTTAAATTACAACGGCATCTGCTGGACTTTTCCGATTTGGAGCATTATGCGTATCAGATTTTGACGGTTGACACCAAGGCCGGGAAGCAGACTTTAAAAAATCTGCAGCGGCACTTTAAGGAAATCATGATTGATGAGTATCAAGATACCAATCCGCTGCAGGAAAAAATATTGCAGCAGCTCCATGATCCAAGTGTCAATCGACTATTCATGGTCGGTGACGTCAAGCAATCAATCTACCGGTTCCGTCAAGCCGATCCAACGATGTTCCTGCATAAATATCAGACGTTTGTCAAAGAGGATCAGCTGCAACCGAACTCGCCAGGCGAATTGATCAATCTGGCCGAAAATTTCCGTTCCATGCCCAACGTAACCGACTTTACCAATTTGCTATTCAGTCAGCTGATGGATCATCAAGTCGGTGAGATGGACTATGATGAGGCAGCCCATTTGAAATTTGCAGCGCAATGGTATCCAAAAGACCAGGTTAAGCCGGTTGAGGTGATGCTCTATGACGCCAATGCCGAGGATAATGACGAGCAAGCCAGTCATGAAGCCGACCGTCAGTCAGGTGAGCTGCGGATGGTAGGGATGCGGATTCGCCAGATGCTGGATAATCATGAGCAGATTTTTGACCCAGACGCACCCAATGGTCATCGAGACATCAAGCCTGGTGATATTGTGCTTTTAGAGCGGGCTAAGTCGATCAACAACACGTTGGTCAACGAATTTGCTTCATTGAATATTCCTTTGACCGTGCATGGCGTTGAAAACTACTTTAAGTCGACTGAAGTACGGACGATTGTTTCATTGCTAAAGATCATCGACAACCCATATCAAGACATTCCATTGGTAGCCGTTTTGCGCTCACCAATCGTAAATCTAACGGAACCGGAAATGGCCTTTTTGCGGATCAATGATCGTCATGACCAGTATTTTGGGGCATTGAAGCGCTTTGTAGCGACCTATCATGATCTAAAGCTGCTTGATGATCATCCATATGGCATTGACCTGGCCGCGCTCTATCAAAAAACGGCGTATTTTTTAAAACAGCTGCATGAATTTCATGAAACGGCCCAGCGGCGCTCGCTGGTTGAATTGATCTGGCAGATTTATCAAGAAACCGGCTATCTGGATTATGTGGCCGGCATGCCGGGCGGACAGCAGCGATCGGCCAATCTGCATGCTCTGTATGAACGGGCACATGGCTATGAGGAAAGCAGCTTCAAGGGGCTGTATCAATTCATTCGCTTTATCGAACGCATGCAAAAACGCAATCAGGACCTTGGCGAAGCACCTGCCCAACTAGCCAGTGATACGGTCAACGTAATGACGATTCATGGTGCGAAAGGTCTGGAATTTCCGGTTGTCTTTTTGATTGATACGGCACATGGCTTTAAGGATGAAAATGGCAAGGCAATTATTGATGCCAATGCAGGTCTGGGTATCAAGTATCTGGGACAGGCTGCCGATCAGAATCCGGATGCATTGCCACAGATTCTCTATGATCTACCGCAGCGCAACTTAATTATTGAAGCTCAAAAGGCTAGCAGCCGGGCCGAGGATCTGCGGGTCCTGTACGTTGCTTTGACCAGGGCCCAGCAACGCCTGATCATTACCGGTTCAGTCAATGAAAACAAAGAAGGCAACACGCGCTCAGGACGCGCTCAGGCAGCCAAGACCTGGCAAAAAGCCCTGCAGAGCGATCAAGCCGTAATTGGTGCGCAGGCCCGCCTCAATGCCCATTCATTTTTGGACTGGATCGGAATGGGGATCATGCGTGCAACCGATTTTGATCTGACTGATTTGGATATGGAATCAGATGGCGATGAGGCAAAGTGGCAGACCAGTATCGGTGATTTTAAAGCACAGCGCTATAATCAGACTCAATTACAGCAGCAGCTGGAACATTTGGCAACTCAGCGTGGGACTCGGGCTGAAGAAACCGCCACGGCAACTGCAGAGCTGACGCCAAAACAACAGCAGCTCTATCGTCAAGTCGTAGAAATGAAGTATCCGCATCCGCAAGCAATCGTGACGACGGCCTATCAAGCGGTTAGTGACATCAAGCAGCTGTTTGCCACTCAGGATCCGGATGATCGCGAGATGGGACGCTTGACGTTTGATCAGCAGCAGGTCAAGACCAGTGGCTGGTATCGCAGTGATGACTTTGCTCAGCCTGAGTTCATGACGACTCAGCAGCATCAGCTTTCGGCAACCGAGATTGGGACGGCAACGCACCTGGTCTTTCAAAAGCTGGATCTAACCGGCGGTGTGGTTGACGAAAAGCTGGTCAAACAAACTATCGCTCAGTTAAGAATGGATCAGCTGTTAAGCAGTGATGAGCTGGCAGCTGCCATTGACGTTGAAGGTATCGTGGCCTTTTATCAAACCGAGCTTGGGCAGCGAATTCTAACGCATGTAGATAGTCTGCATCGTGAAGCGCCTTTTTCCATGCTGATCAATGCTGCTCAGCTTTTCAAGAATCTGGCGACTGAAAAAGAGGATGCGCCAGTGCTGGTCCATGGAATTATCGATGGCTACTTTATCAGCGGCGATGGTCTGGAATTATTTGACTACAAGACTGATCACGTGGATCTGTCAACGGTCCCACTCAAGGAACGTTTTGAGCAGCGTATTGTCGATCGCTACAGCGGTCAGCTGAATCTATATGCTGGCGCGCTGCAGGCCGTTGAACGGCAAAAGGTTGCGCACCGATGGCTATACTTGGTGGCCGCTCGTGAAATAAAAGAGATTTAAAAGAGGTTGGGAAAAACTAATTTTTCTAACAAAATAAAATAACTTTAATAATAGAAATGGCCGAAGATCAACGCATTAAGCAACGTAATCTTCAGCCATTTTTTTGTTTTGAGACTCTATTCTCAGCTTTATTTTGATTATTTTTCAATGATGCTTTCTTGCAATAGACCATCAAAAAAGTGCTGCAGCGAAATCTGACCGCCGTTGTTTTGTACGCCTTTGAGTTTTAAAACTTCATTATGCACGTTTTTATAGCCAAAGAGATTGTTGGCATATTCCATTAAAATCTCGTTGTCTGGATAATCTAAAAACATGTTGGCCAGATTGTTGAGCCCAACTTTGAGTGCCCGACGAATTCTTTGAAAAACGATTTTTTTGGTATGGGCATCAAAATGTAAAATGCCGGCAAAGTCGATGTCGTTAAAGCCCAGCTTTTGGTCAACCATCAATGAAATAATACGAATGATGTCTTGAGAGCCGGTTTCGGCCGTAATCCCCAAAAAGCGCAGAATTGACTTGATTCGATCAACTTGCTGACGCTGCTGCGATTGTGGCAGATGATAAGGAGCACTGCTGCCGACCAGCTCAAAAATGCGGTTGAGCTTATCGGTCATCAATATATAGCTGGCGATCAAGCGGATAATATGCTTGGTTTCAGCCAGGTTGATTGGCTTTTCCAAGAAAAAATCAATGCCGGCCTGATAGGCAGCTGTACGGGTCTTGGCATCGCTGACTGATGACATCATGATGAAATGTGGCTGACTGTTGGCGGCCTTGAGCTTTTCAATCAGCTGGATCCCGGTCATCACCGGCATGCCATAGTCAACCAGCATAATGTCAACCCGCAGTCGCAATAGATCATCATAGGCCTGCTGCGGATTATCGGCGGCCCCGACGATTGAGTTGTTGAAGTCGTTTTCAATCAGATCGCTGAGCAGTGCAATGGTATCCGGATCATCGTCAGCAATGTAAAAATTCATAAAAATACCTCCTGAAGCATAAACATTCTCAAATTGAAGTTTTTGGAAAATCTTTGATGTTTCTTGAATTTTAACATTTTTAATTGATTGGAAACATCCTTTTTGCATGGTAATGTTTTATGCACCGATTTAATGCATATTTCTAAGATAGCGTTTACATTCCTTGATATATCAAGATTAAGATAACCAAAAAAATAAATTTTTCTTTTGAAGTATTTTGAATCATTGTGAAGATTACTGAAAACGGTTTCTATGATAGAGACTGTAATTAAGAAGGAGGAACTTAAAAATGTCATTTAACTTACGTAACCGCAGTTTCTTAACCCTGGCTGACTTTAACACCCGTGAAATGGAATACATGCTGAACCTGGCCGAAGATCTGAAGAAGGCTAAGTACACGGGTAATGAAGGCAAGCGTCTGGAAGGCAAGAACATTGCCTTGATTTTTGAAAAGAGTTCTACTCGTACTCGTTGTTCATTTGAAGTTGGTGCCAAAGACGAAGGTGCTCACGTAACCTACCTTGGCCCATCTGGTTCTCACATTGGCCACAAGGAATCCGTTAAGGACACGGCTCGCGTATTGGGTGGGATGTTCGATGGTATTGAATACCGTGGCTTCTCCCAACGCAACGTTGAAATTCTGGCTAAGTACTCTGGCGTTCCAGTTTGGAATGGTCTGACTGATGAAGACCACCCAACCCAAGTTCTGGCTGACTTCCTGACTGCTAAGGAAGTTCTGAAGAAGAACTACCAAGACATCAAGTTTGCCTTTGTTGGTGACGGTCAAGACAACGTATCCAACGCTCTGATGCTGGGTGCTGCTGTTATGGGTATGGAATACCACGTTGTAACGCCTAAGGAACTTGAACCAACTAAGGAAACGCTGGACAAGGCTAACGAAATTGCCAAGGAAACTGGTGCCAAGATCGTCGTAACCAACGACATCAAAGAAGGTGTCAAGGGCATGGACGTTATCTACGCTGACGTTTGGGTATCCATGGGTGAATCCGACGACATGTGGGAAAAGCGGATCAAGCTGCTGAAGCCATACCAAGTAACGATGGACGTTATGAAGGCTACTGAAAACCCTAACGTTATCTTCGAACACTGCCTGCCTGCATTCCACAACCTGGACACTGAGGTTGGTCGTGAAATCGAAAAGAAGTTTGGCCTTAAGGAAATGGAAGTTACTGACGAAGTCTTTGAAAGCAAGCACTCCGTTGTCTTCCGTGAAGCCGAAAACCGGATGCACACCATCAAAGCCGTTATGGTTGCCACTCTTGGTGAATAATTAAACATCCACATCATTAATTGATTCTATTACCAAGGGGGAACTGCATATGGCTAAAGTAGTAGTTGCATTAGGGGGCAATGCTTTAGGCAAGACACCTGAAGAACAGCTTGAATTGGTTAAGAACACGGCTTGGTCTTTGATCAGCCTGGTATCTTCAGGTAACCAAGTAGTTATCAGTCATGGGAATGGTCCACAGGTTGGGGCGATCAATCTGGGCATGAACTATGCCGCTGAAAATGGCAAGGCACCTGCCTTTCCATTCCCAGAATGTGGCGCGATGAGCCAAGGCTACATTGGCTATCACCTGCAGCAGAGTCTGCAAAACGAGCTGCACCGTCGCTGGATGAACAAGAACGTGGTTACGATGGTTACACAAGTTGCCGTTGACCCAAAGGACCAGGCCTTTGAAAATCCAACGAAGCCAGTTGGCGATTTCTACACTAAGGAACAAGCCGAAGCAATCGAAAAGGAAAAAGGCTACACGTTTGTTGAAGACGCTGGCCGTGGCTACCGTCAAGTTGTTCCATCACCACTGCCAAAGCGGATCTTGGAAATCGACAGTATCAACAAGCTGATCGAAGCCGGCGACCTGGTTATCGCAGGTGGCGGGGGTGGGGTTCCCGTTATCTTTACTGA
Source organism: Limosilactobacillus pulli (assembly GCF_947381555.1). Lineage (NCBI taxonomy): Bacteria > Bacillati > Bacillota > Bacilli > Lactobacillales > Lactobacillaceae > Limosilactobacillus > Limosilactobacillus pulli. Next base: position 61,325 of record NZ_CANCWQ010000002.1, on the reverse strand, counting down.
TGATGGTCTGCAAGGCGTGCCAGCCGTTATCGACAAGGACCGGACGAGTGCTCTGTTGGCTGACAACATTGACGCTGACAAGCTGATCATTCTGACGGCGGTTGACTATGTCTATGTTCACTACAACCAACCAGATCAAAAGACGCTGAAGAAACTGACGATTTCTGAAGCCAAGAAGTACATCGACGAAAAGGAATTCGCTGCCGGCAGCATGCTGCCTAAGATCGAAGCCTGCATGTCATTTGTCAAGGATCACCCAGACCGTGAAGCCATCATCACTTCACTTAGCGGTTTGAAGGATGCCTTGGCTGGCAAGCTGGGTACGGTTATCGTTGATGGCTAGTTCAAAATAACTCCTTAAATCCACTGACGTAAGTCTCCCAAGCATTAATACCAATAGCAAAAGAGCCGTCTCGCCAAATAGCGGGGCGGCTCTTTTTGATTTAATTAAAAAGCGAGTGAGAAAAAACGCCGAAAATCAGCTTGCGACCGATTTTCGGCGTTTGTTTTCGACCCAGCCAGCTACTGTGCTGAGGCATTATTATCCATCATTAAGCGGTTGAGTTAATTCTCAGCCTCTTGATGTTGATTAATAGTCACCGTTTAAGATGGAATTTTTAACGACCACATAGTCAACCTTGGTAATGGACTTGAGATCGCGACCACCGGCGTAAGAGATTGAGGATTGCAGATCTTCTTGCATCTCCAGCAAGGTGTCTTTGATTGAACCGCGGAATGGTACCAGCATCTGCTTACCTTCAACGTTGCGGTAGGCGCCTTTTTGTACTTCTGAAGCTGAACCCCAGTATTGCTTGTAGCGCTTGCCGTCAATGGTGATTAAGTGACCAGGTGATTCCTGGTGACCAGCCAAAAGCGAGCCGATCATGACCATGGATGCACCGAAGCGAACCGACTTGGCAATATCGCCGTTATGACGAATTCCGCCATCAGCGATCAAAGGCTTGCTAGCGGCCTTGCTGCACAGGCGCAAGGCGGCCAGCTGCCAGCCCCCGGTCCCAAAACCGGTTTTCAGCTTAGTGATGCAGGCCTTACCGGGACCAACGCCAACCTTAGTAGCATCCGCACCGGCATTTTCCAGTTCACGGACGGCTTCTGGCGTGGCCACGTTGCCGGCAGTCAAAAATGATTCAGGCAATTGTTGCTTGATATGGTGAATCATTTTAATTACGTAATCAGAGTGTCCGTGAGCAACGTCAATCGTAATGTATTCAGGGACTAAATGTTCGGATTTTAATTGATCGATAAAATCGTATTCACTGTCCTTGATGCCGACCGAGATGGAGGCAAACAAACCGCGATCGTGCATCCGCTTAACGAAGTCAGCACGGTCTTCTGGTTGAAAACGATGCATTACGTAGTAGTAGTCATTTTGGGCCAGCCAAACTGCTAGATCCTCATCAATCACGCTTTCCATGTTAGCAGGAACGACTGGGATCTTAAAGGTCTTAGGGCCAAATTTAACGCTGGTATCGGCCTCGCTGCGACTCTTGATGATGCACTTGTTGGGCACCAGTTGAATATCATCGTAATCAAAAGTTTCCATGAGTCAATGCTCCTTTGTGGCTAAAAAATGTAATACGTTAAACCTTAGCTATTATGCACAATCAAATTTAAGTCGTCAAGCATAAAACGCACATTTTTAATTGGGCTTTTTAAAAACGTTCGGTTAATATCTTGCAAATTTTAGGTAAATCGTATAATATCATTGAGTAAGTACGTGCTCATAAAGAAATTTTGGATGAGGTGACTAATTAATGGCATCAGTAGTAATCGTCGGCAGTCAATGGGGCGACGAGGGCAAGGGTAAAATGACCGACTATCTCAGTCAGGAAGCCGATGTCGTCGTTCGTTCGCAAGGGGGAAACAATGCTGGCCATTCCATTATCTTTGATGGCAAAAAGTTTGCGCTGCGTTTGATTCCTTCAGGGATTTTTGGTGCTAAGAAGCTTTCTGTAATCGGCAATGGGGTTGTAGTAAATCCTAAGGCACTGCTCGAAGAAATCCATTATTTAAACGATAATGGCATCAGTACAGATGGCCTTAAGATCTCGAACCGCGCTCATGTAACCTTGCCTTACCACCTGTTGCTTGACAAGTGCCAAGAAGAAGCCAAGGGTGACAAGAAAGTTGGTACCACACAAAAGGGGATTGGGCCAACCTATATGGACAAGGTTGCTCGGACTGGGATCCGGATGTGCGATCTGCTGGAACATGACGTTTTTGCTGAAAAGCTGCGGGCCAACCTGGCTGCTAAAAACGAGCTGTTTACGAAGATCTACCATGTTGAGCCACTCGAATTCGATGATATCTTTAATGAATACTACGAGTACGGTCAAGAACTGAAGAAATACGTTACTGATACCTCGCTGTTGGTCAACAATGAGTTAGATGATGACAAAAAAGTCCTGTTTGAAGGTGCGCAAGGGACGATGCTGGATATTGATGACGGTACCTACCCATATGTAACCTCCTCCAACTCTGGGGCGGCTGGTGCACCAACCGGAGCGGGTGTGGGCCCTAACAAGATCGACACGGTCGTAGGTATCTGCAAGGCCTACTGCACGCGAGTCGGCGCTGGTCCTTTCCCAACGGAGCTGCATGATGAGATTGGCGACCACATTCGCGAAGTCGGTCATGAATACGGTGTCGTAACTGGTCGTCCACGGCGGGTTGGCTGGTTTGACTCGGTTGCTATGCGTCATGCACGTCGGGTTGATGGTATGACCTACTTGAGTCTGAATCTGTTGGATGTTTTGTCAGGCTTAAAGACGGTCAAGATCTGTAAGGCCTACCGTCTGGATGGTCAAGAAATTGACTACTACCCAGCCAGTCTGGCCGAATTGGACCGCTGTGAACCAGTCTATGAAGAACTGCCAGGTTGGGAAGGTGACATTACGCAGATCAAGAGTTATGATGAGCTGCCAGAAAACGCCAAGAACTACCTGAAGCGGATTTGTGAATTATCCCAAACGCCACTGGCTACGATCTCGGTCGGCCCAGACCGTGAGCAGACGATTATTTTGCATGATCCTTGGTTAGGCTAATCAAAATTAAATTAGGCTCGGTACTGCAATGTATCGGGCTTTTTGGTTTGAAGAGAGGTTAATAAGATGTTGCTTGATTAAGTCTTCATTAGAATTGGTGCTGATGGTTGACACTGCTGAGCTAGGCAGTTACACTAACAATTAAAGTATTGAGCACCTTTAACTTGGTCCCGTGAGGCTGAAAAGGAACGGATAAATGTTGCGTCTCCTCGTTTTGGTGCGAAGAGACGTTTTTTCTTTCAGCAATTAAAATAAAGGAGTGAACTTCATGGCTCATGAAATCGTTGACGGTTCAAGCATGCAGCGGGCACTGACCCGTATTACCTATGAGATTATCGAACAAAACAAGGGTGTCGAAAACCTGGTCTTTGTTGGAATCAAAACCCGTGGCGTCTATCTGGCTCAGCGGCTTGCCAAGCGCATGGAACAGCTGGAGGGGGTCAAGGTGCCAGTTGGAACGCTCGACATTACGCTGTATCGTGATGACCGTCATCGTCCTGATCACAAGGTAGAGCCAGAAGTCAAGACGACCGATCTCGGCGTCGACATCAACGATAAGCACGTAATCTTGGTTGATGACGTGCTGTTTACGGGACGGACGGTACGAGCTGCTTTAGACGCCTTGATGGACATGGGACGCCCTAAGCGAATCTCATTGGCGGTTTTGGTTGATCGCGGACACCGTGAGCTGCCGATCCGGCCTGATTTTGTGGGTAAGAACATTCCAACGTCAACTAATGAAACGGTACACGTGGCGGTTGAAGAATACGACGGTCACGAAGATATCTCAATTGAATAATCCAACTTAGCGTTGCCATTTAATGAACTCCAGAGAGGGTCAAACGGTGCGGTGAGGTTTTTAACCAACCCTAAAAAAGCATCAGTGCTCTCCTGAAGTGAGTCACTGATGCTTTTTTTGAAAGGGGAAAATTATGAGTCGTTTATCAGTTTCACTTCCAGGGCTGCATTTGAAAAATCCGGTCATCCCAGCCAGCGGAACCTGCTGGTATGGTCAAGAGATTGCACGCAACTATGATTTAAACAAGTTGGGATCACTGGTTATCAAATCAACCACCAAGAACCCGCGTAAGGGCAATCCAGCGCCACGGGCCTGTGAAACGTCGGCAGGTTGGTTGAATGCCTATGGTCTGAACAATGCCGGTGTTGATAACGTAGTCAGCGAAAAGCTGCCATGGCTGGCACAAAACTATCCTGAACTGCCGGTGATTGCCAGTGCGGCCGGCTTTAGCGAGGAAGAATATGAAGAGGTGGCTGCCAAGCTTGGTACCTCGCCTTATGTCAGCGCTATGGAACTAAACGTCTCCTGCCCTAATGTTAAGCATGGTGGTCTGGCAATGGGGACCGATCCGGAGCTGCTGGAACGACTGACGCGGCGCTGCGTGGCAGTTTCCAACGTGCCCGTATACGTTAAATTGACACCTAATATTATCGATATTGTTCCTCTGGCTAAGGCGGCCATCAATGGTGGTGCAGCTGGTCTGACGATGATTAATACGTTGACCGGGATGGCAATTGATCTCAAGACGCGCAAACCCAAACTGGCTAATGTAACGGGTGGTCTTTCTGGTGCTGCCTTAAAGCCAATCGCTCTGCGGATGATTCACCAGGTGCGTGAGTTCTCCAATATTCCAATCATTGGTGTTGGTGGAGTTGAAAGTCCTGAAGACGTTTTGGAATTTATGATGGCCGGTGCCAATGCGGTTGAGGTTGGAGCCGCCAGTTTCCATGATCCACTGGCTTGTCCAAAAATTATTGACCAGCTGCCAACGGTGATGGATTATTATGGTATTGAAAAACTGACAGATCTGAATGAGGTACGATTTTAATGGAACGATTTGAACCTATGGTGGCCATCGACGTTGATACGAAGCAGGCCGCATTAAAGCTTTTTGATGAACTCTCTAATGACACCGATCATACGCCGATCGTTAAAATCGGTATGGAGCTGTACTATGCATTTGGTCCCGGCATCGTTAAGGAAGCCAAGCAGCGCGGCTTTAAGGTATTCTTGGATCTGAAGCTTTACGATATTCCAAACACCGTTAAGCGGGCCATGATTGCAATTGGTAAAATGGGCGTTTCATTTGTTACCACGCACGCTGCTGGTGGCAGTGAGATGCTGCAGGCAGCCAAAGAAGGTCTAAAACAAGGTGCCGCACAGGCTGACTATCCGATGCCCAAGCTGTTGGCAATTACTGAGCTGACTTCGATTGACGACCGGATTTTACATGAAGAGCAGCATGTTGACTTCAGCTTGATTGAGGCCGTGCAAAACTATGCTCAGCTTTCGGAAAAGAACGGTCTGGATGGGGTAATCTGCTCCGCACAAGAAGTCAGAGCCATTCGTGAGGTTACCGGTCCTGACTTTTTATGCGTAACGCCAGGGATTCGGCCCAATCTACAGGTTCATGATGATCAAAAGCGGGTCGTAACGCCACAGCAGGCTCGTGAACTGGGCAGCAATGGGATCGTTGTTGGTCGGCCAATCACGTTGGCTGAAGATCCAATCAGTGCCTACAAGGCTATTCGTCATGCATTTATGGAAGGGGAAGACTAAATATGTCAATACAAGCCGAAATCGTTGCCAAGGATCTTTTGGACATTCAAGCAATTACCTTGAGCCCCGACAAGCCATTTACCTGGGCCAGCGGACTGCATTCACCAATCTACACCGACAACCGGTTAACGATCTCTTATCCAGCTGTTCGTCGCAACATCTATGAAGGCATGGTACAACTGATCAACGAACACTTTGAAGATGTTGACGTGATTGCAGGGACTGCTACGGCTGGGATTCCCCATGCAGCTTGGGTTGCTGAAGAAATGGGCCTGCCAATGATCTACGTACGCTCTAAGCCAAAGGATCATGGTCAAGGCAAGCAGATGGAAGGCGTTTTGTATGAAGGCCAGCGCGTGGTCGTTATTGATGACTTGATCTCGACTGGCGGCAGTGTCTTAAAAGCCGTTAAAGCCGTAGAAAAAGAAGGTGCAGACGTGGTTGGCGTAGTTTCCGTCTTTACTTACGAACTGCCGGCTGCCGATGACAACTTTGCCCAGTTTGGTATTCCATACTACTCGGTAACCAACTATACGACTTTGATTGAAACAGCTGAAAAGACTGACTTGATCGATCGCAACCAGATGAAGGACCTGCATGAATGGCGCAAGGATCCAGCAGCCTGGTCAGCCCGACACTAAAGATCTAACTAAAATACATGCCAATTTTGGCTAATTTTGATTCAAAAAAAACGATAGCGAATTCGCTATCGTTTTTTATTGACGATATTTTTCCTTCCAGTAGCCGGATTGAGTCAAAAGCTCCTTGGAATGCTCATCGGCTGGATAGTATCCTTTAGTGAACAGATGCCTGAAGTACATCATGTTGTAGAAGAAGCAGAAGAACAGCGTTGGCCATGGAAAATCAAGCATCCAGTTCCACTTAAAGAATAAGGCGACCAAAACATAGTCCAGATCCAAAACGATCATTAAAAAGAAATTGTACCAGTCATTGCGAAATAGGGCTGGAAAAGGACCAAACAAAAAGATGGTCCAGGAAAATCCTACCTTGGCAATGCGCATATCGCCTTCTGCATTCTTGATTTTGGCATAGTTTGGCGGTATTGGCAGATTGTTGAAAAAGTCTTGATTGTTTTGATTGTTGTTGCCAAATGGATTCTGCATCCGGCCCGGCCTCCCTTAGTACGTTTATTATCTATCAATCATAACATAACTGTAGTTGCTGACCTAATAATGTCAACAGCTCAATCATGCTTTCTTCACATTCCAATGTTACACTTGATCAGGTAAGAATGAGTAAAAAAGAAAGTGACGTGAGACAATGCTGTTGTTTTTAAATGATAATCTGCAGCGTAACCAATCGGGGATTGAACACGCCCAGATCAAGCGGCTTAATCTGTTTAAACAATTTCAAGAGCCAGCCAAGATCGTGACGCGACAGTATTCAAACGAGCTGCATATGATCGTTAATGAGGCTGGAATTGAGGATCAGGATTTTATCAACCTATTTGACTATTTTCAAGATGCTTGTCTGGTTCCACACCGCATCGTCAAGCTCCAAGATCTACATTTAAATCCTAAGTGGAAGCGCAAGGCAGACGGGATCAGCTATAACTATTATGATGGCAAAACACGGGTCATGTACGTGCGGCGGCGCAATGATCGCGATCGCAGCATCATTAATCTGCAGTATTTTGACCATTTTGGCAAGCTACTCAAGGTTATCTGGTACGATATCCGTGGTTTTGCTTCTGTGGAACAGCTATACGACTGGGAAGGTCAGATTGCCGTTGAAAATTATCTGCGTCCCAATGGTCAGCTGGCACTGCAGAAGGTCAACTTTAAGGATCGTCGCCAACAAAAGCTGACCAGCTATCATTTGTTTGACTGGCATGGCAAGGACTGGCAGTTTGCTAACTTTGATGAGCTGACGCGCTTTTTCTATGATCAATTAATCCAGGATCTTGAGTCTGCCGGTAATGGTCCACTGGGGTTGGTTGTGGATCGTGTCTATGAACTGGGCTGGGCCGTCTTAAACATGCATCACCGCGTCTTTCGCGTCATGCAGTTGCATAACGATCACGTTAACGATCCCAGTGATATGCTGCACTCAACCTTAAACTATAACTATCAGTGGGGACTGGATCACTTAAAGGATTGGGACGGCGTGATTGCTCTGACGCCGCAGCAGCAGGCTGACGTTGAAGAACGCTTTGGCAATCAAGGCGTCAAGATCTATCGAATTCCCGGACCGATCGTTAGTGATGCCGTCTTAAACGCGCCACATGTCGACTTTAAGAAACGAGAGCGTGATCTGGTTGTAATGGTAGCCCGGCTTTCACCAGAAAAGCAGCAGGATCATCTGCTCTCGGCCTGGCCTAAGATTTTAAGAGCCGTTCCTAATGCTCACTTGGAGCTTTGGGGCTATGCTAACGACAACTTTGATCAAAAATTAAAAGAGCAGGTCAAAGCCGAGCATCTAGAAAACTCAGTAACGTTTTGTGGCTATACAACCGATGTCAATGCGGTTTATGAGCGGGCTCAGCTGCTGATTTTACCCAGCCGTGCGGAAGGATTGCCATTGTCTTTGGTTGAGGCGCAGTCACGCGGGCTGCCGATTGTGGCCAATGACATCAAATATGGCCCAGCTGACGTTGTGATCGATCATCAAGATGGATTATTGACTAAAAATGGCGATATTGATGGTCTGGCTCAGGCAATTATCAGTCTGTTGACCAATCAGCAAAAACTGGCTGAATTCAGCGAGCATGCCTATCAAGACAGTGCCCGCTACTCGGCTGTCAACGTCATGAAGTTATGGAACGGGCTGCTTGATGATATGAAAAAGGGGGCCAATAACTGATGGATTTTTTTGTTAATCAGTATCTGCTGGGAAAAAATTCCAGCGTCGAGCATGCCGAATTAAAGCGGCTGCAGCTGTTTAAGGATCATCAGACGCCGGCAAAGCTGGTTACGCGCGATTTTGATCCGGTACTTCATCGGACAATGCAGCGTTTTGGCGTGGCTAATAATCAGCTGGTCAATTTATATGACTTTTTTGCTCAGACCGTTGATTATCAAGGCCAGCCAATGCATACCGCAGATTTAAATCTTTCAATCGACTATCAGGTCGGTATGGGCAGTAATTTTCGCGAGGTCAGAGATGGCGGTCGGCTGGTAGCAACGATCTATTTTGCTGGCGGTACAATTGGTCAGATTCATCATGTCGATTGGTATGATCAATCCGGCAGCCTGACTATGCGCAACACCTATGACATTCGCGGTTTTAAGGCAGTTGATGAGTTTTTTGGTCAAGATGGTCATGAGTTTAATGCGCGCTACTATCGCCCCGATGGCCAAATGTATTTGGAGCGTTATTTTGTCAAATCGGTACAAAATACGCCGATCAACTCGCTTAACATCTTAAAAAACTGGTATGGTCAAGATCATTGGTTTGCCAGCGAAAATGAGCTGTTTGCTTTCTTTTTGGATGAACTGAATCGTGTCAATGGCGAAAATAACGTCTTTATCGCGGATCGTCCAGCCGTAGCGATTGATCCGATTCTGCACATGCAATCCAAGGCGCATCGCTATTTATGGCTGCCGATGAGTCATGTTAACGATGGTCAGGATCCATTGAAGGCACCATTAAACGGTCTTTTACAAAATGCACTAACTGAAAGTTTGTCGCAATGGGATGGGATTATCGTGATGACCCAAGCTCAAGCACGGATTTTGCAGCAGCGCTTGGGTAAACGAGCCCGTATTTTGACGATCAATGGTACACCGGTTAAAAAGGCTACTACGCGCGTTAAGATGGCTGATCGCACCCCTAACCAGCTGATCAGCGTCGGCCGTTTGGGTTATGACAAACAGACCGATCAGCTGCTCCAGATTTTTGCCCGCATCAAGGCGGCCGTTCCGACTGCACACCTGACGCTTTATGGCTATGGTGCGCCTAATGACGTAGCCAGCTTTAAAAAACTGGCACAAGATCTTAAATTAGGCGATGCCGTTGAGTTTGCCGACTATCAATACCCACTGGCGGCAGCCTTTGATCACGCCCAATTGATGCTCAACGCCAGCCGGATTGATGCTCAGCCCCTGGCGCTGGGGGAGGCGTTGGGTCATGGCGTGCCGGTAATCAGCTATAACTTCTCTTATGGCCCTGATGAGATGATCACCAACTATGAAAATGGGCGTTTGATTGCTTTAAATCATCCTGATGCCATGGTTAAGGCTGCTGTTGAGCTGCTCAACGATCCAGCTCGACTGCAGAAAATGAGTGATCATGCCTATGAGGAACTGGCCAATATAAGTGCCGCAGCCACCTGGAAGCAATGGCAGGCAGTCAGGTAGCGAATTTGAAGTTGGGCTCATCAAAAAAACTGCAGTCGGCAGGCGGCTGCAGTTTTTGTTTTAATTGAATTTTAGCGCCAACTGAGCTTAACAACGGCTTCGCAGCGTGGAGTCTGTGGCATCATATCAACCGGCTGGATCCAGTCAACGCGATAGACGCTGGAAAGGCGAGCCAGGTTCTTGGCCATTGTCGACATATTGCATGAAACGTAGGCAAACTTGGCTGGCTTGGCCTTGAGAATCTGTTCGATCAAAGCCTCATCCAGACCAGTCCGTGGCGGGTCAACGACCAAGGCATTAAATTTAAAGCCCTCTGCTTGCCAGCGCGGCATGACTTCTTCAGCGGTGCCGACCTCATAGCTGGTATTGTGGATGTTATTGAGTTTAGCGTTGTTGTTGGCATCTAAAACGGCTTCGGGAATAACTTCCATGCCTCGCACGCTTTTGACGCGGCTGGCCAGAGAAAGACCAATCGTGCCAATTCCGGCATAGGCGTCGACCAATACGTCATCAGGTCCCAATTCCATAGCCTGGGCTGCCTGTTCATAGAGCGTTTCGGTCTGAGCTGGGTTCAGCTGCAGAAATGAGCGGGCACTCAGATGAAAATCAAGTCCCATTAATGATTCAGTAATGTATTCTTGACCTGTCAGATGAATCATTTGATTACCCCAGACCAGCGGCGTGTCACCAGGGTTGACGTTTTGCTCGACCGACTTGACCTCAGGCAATTGCTGTTTGATCATGTCCAAAAGCTGGGCTTTATGAATCAGCTTGGCAGTATTGGTGATCAAGGTTACCTGCAGCTCATCGGTGGCCAGTGATTCACGAATGGCTACTGTTTTGATGATGCCGCTGTTGTTTTTTTCGTTATAGGCTGGGATTTTGAGTTCGTCCAACATCTTGACGATTGCGTGCATGGCCTTCATCGTACCTGGCATCTGGACGGCACATTCTTCCATGTCGACCACGTCATGACTGTTGGCACGGTAAAGTCCGGCAATCAGATGACCGTCTCGTTCGCGGATCTGAAACTGAGCCTTATTGCGGTAGCCGTATTGTTCTGGTGCTGCAATTGTTGGGTGGACGTCATAATTTTGCCAGCCCCGCGGCTTAAACTTGGCCAGACTGTCCAAGACGACCTGGCGCTTGAACTTTAATTGCTCTGGATAGGCTAGGCACTCAAATTCAAAGCCGCCTGCTTGACTGGCATAGCTGTCGCGCGGTTCGACTCTAAAGCGACTGGGCTTGCGCAGCTTGTGGAGCTTGGCTTCCAGGTAGCGGGGATGAACGGCAGTGACTTCGGCAACAACGACCTCATCTGGCAAGGCACCAGGAACAAAGCAGACCTTGTGCTTGAAATAGCCAATTCCCTGGCCCTCGATTCCCAGCTTGCGAATAGTTAGTGGGAATCGATCTCCGATATTGACCTCGACTGGCGGCTGAGATGTTTTTTGAAGACGACGATGGTTAAAGCGTGCGTGATTTTTTTCCATTGATTTATTTCTCCGTTCTGTTGCGTTTCAGTGGTCCTATTCTATCACATTGGCAGAATGGCCAAAAATTATTTATGATTTTTATTAAAAATGCATTGACTAAAAATGAGCTTAGCATTAGTATATTATTAAAGTTAATCATATCGAATGCAATGAAGAAAGAAGAGTAGTCTTTGGCCACCGCCAGCGAGTCCCGTTAGGTGAGAGGGGATCGGTTAAAGTCTTGGACGAAAATCACTTTCCAGTTTTCATCCTTAAACCTAGTAAGGACGGATGGTCGCACCCATTACCGTGCACGCGTATCGCTTCTTTAGGGAGCCGTACGTAAAAGACCGTGTCAGCGATGGCATGGTGAATCAGGGTGGTACCACGCGCTTGCGTCCCTTAACCGATTAATTTCGGTTAAGGGGCTTTTTTATTTACGGTGCAGCCAGTATTCGATATGAGTGATTTCTAATCAATTATTCGGGGGCATTAAAAATGGAATATCACACATCGAAAAAACTGACGACCAGACAGTATCTGGTTGTGGCATCACTGCTGTTTGGCCTGTTCTTCGGGGCTGGCAACCTAATCTTTCCGTTGCATCTGGGTCAATTGGCCGGCAGCCACTGGGTTGGCGCAGCAGTTGGCTTTTTGGTAACTGGGGTGGCCTTGCCGCTGCTTTCAGTCCTGGCGGTTGCCGTTACGCGCGCTGAAGGGGTCTTTGACATCGGTCGGCCATTGGGCGTTGGTTTTGCACTGGTCTTTATGGTACTGATTCACTTTACGATCGGACCGCTGTTTGGAACGCCACGGACGGCAACGGTTTCCTACACGGTTGGGGTGGCACCGTTCGTACCCAAAGCTGATCAGACGCTGGCGCTGTTCTTGTTCTCCTTAGTTTTCTTTGCCTTGGCTTATGCATTTGCCTATCGTGAAAATGACATTTTAACCAACGTCGGTAAAGTTTTGAATCCGGTCTTTTTGGTGCTGCTGTTCGTTGTCTTTGCCGTTGCTTTCGTTAATCCTTTTGCCAATCCATTTCACACGCAGGCAACGACGGCTTATGTACATGGCTCGTTTGTCAACGGCTTTTTGCAAGGCTACAACACGATGGATGCCTTGGCCGGGCTGGCCTTTGGGGTTACAGTCGTGACGGCGGTGCGCCAATTGGGGCAAAAGCGTGATAGCGACGTTGCTAAAGTGGTTGCTAAGTCCGGGATTATCGCAATGAGTGCCGTAGCGCTGATCTACGTGCTGTTGATCGTGGTTGGGGCCATGACGCTGGGCCATTTTAAGGTTTCGGCTGATGGTGGCGTGGCCTTCACTCAGCTGGTTAATGCCTATGCAGGTCGGTTAGGGCAAGCCGTATTAGCTGTTTTGATTACTGTAACCTGCCTGACGACGGCGGTTGGTCTGGTAGCTGCCTTTGCGCAAGACTTTCACAAGCATTTTCCTAAACTAAGCTATCATGCCTGGCTGTTTTTAACGACCTTGGCCTCATTTTTGGTTGCCAACTTTGGTTTGGAACAGATCATTGCCTGGTCGACGCCAATGCTGATGTTCTTGTACCCATTGGCAATGGTGCTGATTCTGCTGTCGGTTGCCTCACCGTTGTTCAAGCGGGATGGCGTAGTCTACTTCTTTGTTGTCTTGTTGACTATCGTACCGGCATTGGGTGATATGGTAGTCTCTTTCCCAAGTGTGGTTAGTGCCAGTGCTTTTGGTAAAATGGTTGCTGGCTGGCGAGCTGCTCTGCCATTGGCATCATATGGCCTATCCTGGCTGGTACCGGCACTGGTTGGACTAGCAATTGGTCTGTCGGTACACTGGTATCGTGAGCACAGTTTGTTAGCTGCCGGTGAGGAAAACTAATTAAATCACAAACTGAGCCGTTGTCTAAAGCTTTAGACAACGGCTTTTTTATCGCTGATAAATTTATTAATTTTACATTTTGAAATTAGTTTCACAAAATTTGTGCGGATCTATACAATCTCCCCAAAATTTATATTAAAATAGGCTAGTGCAATAATGCCAAGTATGGAGAGTATCATCATTAATAAGGAGTGAATGAATTTGAAGATTGTTGGAATTCCCGGCTCCAATGCCAACCATTCGTACAACCGAATGCTGCTCGAATACATGAGCAAGGCCTATGAGCATGACATGACGGTCGTTGACGTTCGCAATATTCCACTGTTCAATGAAAGTGCCAAGGAAACGCCAGCTGCCATCAAGGAAATGTCTGATGCAATCGAAGCCGCCGATGCCGTAGTGATTGCGTGCCCTGAAACGGACCACTCAGTCCCATCTTCTTTAAAGAGCATCATCGAGTGGCTGTCTTACCAGCTGCATCCATTTACCAACAAGCCGGTGCTTTTGGTGGGGGCTTCAACTGATGCGCAAGGTTCTTCGCGGGCTCAAGTCGACCTGCGTGACGTCATGATCTCACCAGGGGTCAACGCTCGGGTGTTCCAAAAAGAAGACTTCTTTATGAGTTTTGCCCAGAATCTGTTTGACGAAAATGGCGACATTACCGATCCCAGCACGATCAAGTTCTTGGACAAGTGTCTGCGTGACTTTGAATGCTTTGCCATTGCCAATGATGAAGAAGTCAAAATGGAAGAAGAAGCCTTGGCCAAAGCGGAAAAGGAGGCTGCTAAATAATGAAGTTTGTTGCAATCGTCGGTACGAACGCCGATTTTTCCTACAACCGGATTCTGCTGCATTTCATGAAGAAGCACTTCTGGCGCATGGCTGATATTGAAATTGCTGAAATTAAGGATCTGCCGGCCTTCAGCAAGGATGTGCCTTTTGATCAAACCACGCCGGTCTGGAAGCTTAAACAACAAATCAATGCTGCCGATGGGGTTATCTTTGCTACGCCTGAATATGACCATGCCGTACCTGCAGCCTTAAAGAGTGCAATGGAATGGCTGTCATACAAGTCAGCCGTGCTGCATGGCAAGCCAGCTATGATCGTAGGGGTTTCTTATGGTCGGCAGGCTTCAGCACGTGCTCAGCAACAAATGCGCAAAATGCTTTTGAGCCCAGACTGCAATGCCAACCTGCTTTCCGGTAACGAAGTCTTGATCGGCAATGCTGCCAAGGTCTTTAGCAAGGATGGCCGTTTGATCGACCAGGCCTGCGTTGATAATCTGGAAAAATGCTTTACTAATTTTGTTGAATATGCCGAACTTTTCAAGAATGCTTCTCGAGGTGAACAACTGATGTCTGCTAAACGTCCAATGATTGAAGATGCTTATGTCAACTTCCCAACCGGCCGTCTGTCGCTGCGTGAGATTCAAGCCATCTTCAACACGATTCCATTTGAGATTGACCTGATTGATGCTACGGATCGCTTTGCCTATTACTCAGACAAGCCAAACCGTGAACACATCCGTAACGTCAACCAGCTTGGTGAAACCTACAGTGAATGTCATCCACCAAAGGCTGTTCCTGCTGTTAAGGCGATCATCGACAGCTTTAAGAACGGCACCAAAGACGTAGTTGCGCGTCCATTGACGATGAATGGCCACCGGGTTTTGATCCGCTACTACGCTTTGCGTGATGTTGACGGCCACTACCTGGGTACGATTGAATTTACGGGTTCAGTTGATGATATCCTGAGCCTGGCTGAAAATGGTGCCTGGAGCGCTGATGCAACGTCCAGTGCCTCTCATGGCCATGCTGCACCGGCACCAGCTGCAGAACCAGCTCCAGCCATGGATGCAACAACGGGTGCCTCAGAAGACTCCAACGATGAACCAAGTACGCCAAGCGAACCAGCTGCTCCTGTCATGTCAGCTGCCGTAGAACGTGCTGAACAGGCTGAATCCGATGCCAACACGGGTGCTTCTGAAGCTGCTGATGATCCGGAAGAAACGGATGCTGATGCGATGACGGGTGCTTCCGAAAACTAAAATAACCGCATACTAAAAGAGCTCGCAGATTAATTCTTTCTGCGAACTCTTTTTATTTTGCCTATTTATCAAGATGTTCCTTGGTGAACTGATTCAAATTGGTTGTTGTTGGATCAAGATTTTGCCATTGTTTTGATAAAAAGGCCTTATTCATGTGATAGTGCGGCTGTGGCTGCTTTTGCTCCAAAAATGGCGCAATGCGGTGATCAAAGTTGACCCAGCCAGCCCAGCCAATATGAATAGTATCTTCCATAAAGCCTGGCTTGCCGCCATCGTGTGAGTAGTCAACGATATTGTTGAAACCTTGCGAGCGCAGCTGGTACTTGATCTTGTCAGCTGTCTGATAGTACATCGACATTGGCAGCCCAGTCATCTTTTCCCACTTGACATTAACCGGTGTAATCATAAAGACAACGTTGGTGTTGGTCTTTTTAAGCTGATTCAATACCACTTCCAGATCAGCATACTCGGGCGATTTGAGGTAGCTGTAGTGCTTTTGACTGCCAGGAACGCCCTTGAGATGACCTTTAACGCGTCGATCATAGAACTGATTGAGAATGCCAAAGCGGTTGTTGCTGCTGGAACGCTTAGCATCACTGATGGCTTCCTTGGTCAGTGCCTGATAGTCATAGTGCTTAGGCAGTTTTTTAATGCGCGGTTGAATGCGCTTGGCATAGTTGTCCTTTAAGAACCATCCCGAAAACAGGTCATCTTCATGCTTGAGTAGAGTTGACTCCACGTCGATATGAGTTCTGTCCCAGGAGCTGAGTGACTTGCCATCTGCGATCTTTTTGGCATAGTTGGCCACAGACCCTTCTGAACCCAGCAGTTTTACCAAGCGCTTAGCCGTGTAGCGATCGTATGGCGAATCAGGGTTGGCCTGCTTCAGCCAGGTCAGATTTGCGTAGGTGCCGTTGTAGTATTTAAAGGCTGATGGCATTACGCCTTCTTTAACGAACCATTGCGGCGAGATGATATAGACGGCTTTACCGTTTTTCATCTCGGATGCCATCATGGTCATATTGAACAGCTGTGGTAGCGACTGTGTACCACGCGATCCGAACAAAAACGGCGTGTAGTTATGGTAGCGAGCCGCCATGACTGCGGGATGATAGCGATCCATTCGATTCAACTCGCTGGAGCCAAAGAAGGGAATGTAGTTTTTCTTTTTATCCTGCATGGCCTCCACTTTGATCGAGCTGTTTTTAAAAACACGGGGGCTAAGCGAGTCGGCAGCTTTCTGCAGGGTTGCCTGGGAATGCGAGCTGCCCCAGGGTAAAGCAAAAAAAACTAGTACCAATAGGCAGGCTACGATCACCGGGCCAAAGATTGACCACAGTTTGCGACGGTTATTCATTTTCCAGTTCCTTTACCCGATCAATGATTTTTTCGACAGTATTCCATTGACTGCGGTCAAATTCCGAAACGGGAACTTGAATGTCGAACTCATCTTGCAGTGCCAGCAGCAATTGAACGGTTGCCATTGAGTCCAACAGACCATCGGCAAACAGGTCTTCTTGAGGATCGGCAAAATCGCTGGCGTCGCGACCGGTAGCTTCGGCTAAAAGTTGTTGAATTTGTTCTTGCATGATATAACCTCCAAAAAATAAGTACTCAGATTAATGTTTGACAAACCACAGCGTGTTCAAAAAGCCGCAGAAGATCAAGAATGTAAAGACGACAAAGTTAAACGTAACAAACATGGCCACGCCCTTGGTAAAGGCATTGGTCTTGATGTGCAGGTGCTTGCGCTTGTAACGCAGCCACCAGTCATTAATGACCAGCGCGCTCCCGTGCAGGAAACCATAAAGAATGTAATACCATGTAACCCCGTGCCAAAAGCCCATGACCAGCATATTGATCATGTAGGCAACCGATGATAAGACGTTGCGGTTCTTGAACCAATGCTTCTTGCTGGCCAAAAAGACAAAGCGCATGAAGATGTAGTCACGGAACCAAAACGACAGCGTCATATGCCAACGATTCCAGAATTCCTTGATGTTTTTGGCAACGAACGGCTTGTTGAAGTTCATTGGCGTTTCAACGCCCATCAAGTAACTGATGGCCACGGCAAACAACGAGTAGCCGGCAAAGTCGAAGTATAGATCACCGGCATAGACGTAGGCCACGGCAACAACCCACCAGCTCAAGTGCGGTGCATACATTAAGGCCTGATGCTCAACGGCTGGCAGCCAGACCTGACCAAACAGGTAGGCTAAGACAAATTTGTACAAAAAGCCGATGAATAGATACTTAACGGCTTTATTGACCATCTCGAGATATTTTTCACGACTTGGGACCTTGCGATAGTCCTTGGAAAAGCGCCGGTAGCGATCAATTGGACCAGAAGTGATGGTTGGCATAAACAGCAAAAAGCGAATGAACTTCCACCAATTGATGTCTTTAACGGCACCATCACGCGTCTCAATAATTGTACCAACCGCCCGAAACGTCAGATAGCTGATGCCCAAAAAGCCCAACAGCGAATTGTGGCCAACCATGGCTGGCGTGAATTTAACGATGATGATCGGCAAAAGCGATAAAAAGGTCAGCAGATAAAAAACGCCGGCCGCGTTCTTTTGCTGGCGATAGTGGAAGTACCACATGACCAGAATCGTTTGATAGATCACATAGCCGATCAAAGAAAGCATCTGTGGGGCACTGGAGCCATCAAACATAAAGAACAGAAAAAGAAAACTGATAATTGCTTCATACCAGACCAGACGCTTGCCAAAATACAGGCTGATACCCATTGGCAAAATCGCAATCAGCAGGTAGATGAAGTAAGACGGCGTGCCATAAGCGGTATAGTTGGGAAGACTTTCAAGCCAGCTCATGATTGGTTGGCCTCCGCGATCATCTGCTTAACCGCAATCTTGCCATTGGCCGACTTAGGGAAGCTGTCAACGTAGACGAATTGGGTTGGCATCATGTAGTCCATGATCTTGCCGGTCAGGCTTTGGCGAATGGCCTGCGTCAGCTCTTTTTCATCCTTAAAGTCGTTTGGCTGGGCGATCACGTAGCCGATCAGGTGGCTGACCTGGTGCTTTTTGTTGTACTTAGGTACGGCTACGGCCTGTTTGATGTATTCGCTTAGTTCCAGACTGTTGCGGACCTCATCCAGCTCAACGCGAAAACCGTGCAGCTTAATCTGAAAGTCCATCCGGCCAATGATGTGGCGAATACCGTCTTGATCGATGAATCCTTCGTCACCGGTACGGTATGATTGAACGCCATTGTACTTAAAGAAGTTTTTAACCGTTTTTTCTGGATTGTTCATGTAGCCCTTTGCTACGCTGTCACCACTGATGATGATTTCACCACGCGCATTGGGTTCGCTGACGGGGTGATCGTCTTGCCAGATTGTGGTGGTAACGCCAGGCTTGTCATAGCCGATTGGCAGCCGTTCGTGACTGTTGGCCATGGCTGGCGTGATCTCCATGCTGGTAACGGCTACGGCAGCTTCCGTTGGCCCATAGGTATTGAAAACATGGGCATCCGGGAAACGCTTGAACAGCCGCTTAACGGTTGAGGTCGTCAATTCTTCGCCACAGAACACAAAATATTTAAGGTTAGGCATCTGTTCATGATTAAACTGTGGACTAAGCAATGCCATGTCACCAAAAGAAGGCGTACCGACAAAGACCGTGATGTCAAGTTTTGGCAGCGTGGTAAATAATTGGCCCAGGTTTTGGACGACTGACAATGGCAAGGTCTGGACCGTACTGCCCGAAAGCAGTCCCGTCAGCCAGTACATATGTGAGACGTCAAATGAAAATGGCACCTGGCCTAAATAGATCTGATGGTCCGGGATATTGAAACTGTCGCCACGCATCCAGTTAACAAATGAGCAGATGTTATCGTGGCTGATCTCGACTCCTTTTGGTGAGCCAGTCGTACCAGACGTAAACAGCACGTAGAATGGCTGATCGCCTGTGACCTCATGGGTAATCTCATAAGGCGTTTTTTTGGCAAAGATCTGTTCCAGCTCATATTTGTCGATTACGGCCCCATCATAATTTAATCTTTCAACGGGAAAGTCGTCGATGGCCACAACCAAGCGCGGATTAGCGGCATCAATAATTGACTGCATCCGTGGCAGAGCTGAGCCAACCTCGACAGGAATGTAAGCATGACCAGCTTTTAGGCCACCAACAAAGCCAGCCACCATTTCAAATTGATGGTCGCCATAAAACATGATGGGACCATTTTCGGGAACGATTTTTTCTTGGTCAAGCCAAGCGGCAAACGCATTGGAGTCAGCCAATAAATCTTGATATGTGTGAGTCTGACCCATTTCGTCATAGACGATGCGATCGGCATTTTCTTTTGCCACGCGGTCAAACTCGCGAACGATGTTAGAAATCATTTTTTCCTCCGCTAGAATTCATTATAGATAAATGGTGCCTGTCCAGCGCCATAGTATCCGTATAAATAGATCAAAAGCATTAAGACGATAAAATAAAAGAACGTTTTAAGCAGAAATCCAGCAACAGGGTGGCGTTTGAGAGCTGCCAACATTCACTAATCAACTCCTTTGCCTAATATTTTCTTGGAAAGGTACCACCTTACTATATACCAAATAGCGAAATTCAAATGTTAAGCCTTGCTTAAGAAAACTAACGGTTTTACAAACGAATCCCTTATTACTTATGCCAAAAACGTCTTAATATCGCTATTTATTAACCATTATCCAAGAAATAAATCGCTAGAAAATATTAACAAAATACGAAGAAATTTTGAATTTGAACCAAGTTAAGTTTCAGTTGGCATTATGATATAATGTTGACGATGCGAATGCTTGTTCGATGGAAAGGAAGGTCTCATGAGATTTTTACATACGGCCGATTGGCATATCGGTAAGAAACTGCATGATTTTTCGCTTGCTGAAGAGCAGGCCGCGGCGTTTGATCAGATTGAACAGCTGGCTAAAGATTATCAAGTCGATGCTGTCGTGATTGCCGGTGATCTGTATGATCGCGGGATGGCCAGCGAGGCAGCGGTGGCCCAGCTTAATGGCATGTTGAAACAGCTGAATCTAAATGATCATTTACCGCTTTTGGCCATTAGTGGCAACCATGATTCGGCCGCACGCCTTGCAACGGGCAGTGAATGGTTCGAGACAACCGATTTTTACCTGCATACGACGCTGGCCAGTGCGTTTGAGCCAGTTGTGATTGCTGATACGCAGTTTTTCTTGCTGCCGTTTTTTAATCTGCAAGAGGTCCGCAACTATTTTGATCAAGATGTTAAATCAGTTGGTCAGGCGATGGCTTTAATTGTTGAAAAAATGAAGCATTTGTTTGAACCAGACAAAAAACACGTTTTGGTGGCGCACTTTTTTGCGGCCGGCAGCTCACATACTGATTCTGAAATTCAAGTTGAAGTTGGAGGCTTGGATGCCGTGCCAACTTCATTGTTAAGAGATTTTGACTATGTAGCGCTGGGTCACTTGCATAATCCACGGGCCTTAAATGAAGAACGCATGCGCTATAGTGGCTCACCGCTCAAATTTTCGGTTTCTGAGGCCAATATTCAAAAAGGAGTCTGGATCGTTGATACTGACCCATTCAAACTAACTTGGGTACCCTTGCAGCCATTGCATGATCTGGTGGTTTTAAAGGGATCGTTTAAAGAACTGACAACGGGTGATCTGGCCGTTAAATACGATCAGACACAAGACTATGTAGCTATTCAACTGACCGATACAAAGCTGATCGATGATTTGATGAATCGACTGCGCATTCACTATCCAAAAATTATTGAAATTAATCGTCCCAATCAGCAAAGCAATGCAGATCTTAAGACGATGCAGACGGCCAAAATGGATCCGATGTCATTATTAAACGAGTTTTATGGCATGGTTCATACTGATCAAAAGCTTGATGATCAGCAGCGTCAATGGGCACAAGATGCTTTAACCGAAATTGAGGAGGGGTAAAAATGAAGCCGTTAAAGCTCAAATTAGAAAACTTCGGCTCATATGTCGATGAAACCATTGATTTTACTGAATTTGATGAAGTGCCGCTCTTTTTGATCAGTGGTAAAACGGGCAGTGGCAAGACAACGATTTTTGATGCAATGTGTTTTAGCCTGTTTGGTTCAACGACTGATGATGACAATCGTAATGGTCGGACGGCGGAAAAACTGCGCTCTGACTTTGCCGACGCTAAAGAATTGACCC
Source organism: Limosilactobacillus pulli (assembly GCF_947381555.1). Taxonomy (NCBI): domain Bacteria; kingdom Bacillati; phylum Bacillota; class Bacilli; order Lactobacillales; family Lactobacillaceae; genus Limosilactobacillus; species Limosilactobacillus pulli. The sequence goes on along the minus strand of NZ_CANCWQ010000002.1, from coordinate 39,781 downwards.
GGGTAACGTTTTGGTTTGAGCATCAGAAAAAAAACTATCAGGTTGTTCGCGAACCCAAGCAGGATCGCCATAAAACGCAAAAGGTCAATCTTTTCTATGAAAAAAATGGGCAAAAAAAAGAAATTACCAAGGTTACTGATGCCAACCACTTTATTGAAGATCTTTTAGGCATCAACGCTGAGCAGTTTCGTCAGATTGTATTGCTGCCGCAAGGAAAGTTTCGTGAGTTTTTGGAATCAGACAGCAATAACAAAAACGAGCTGTTGGCTGAATTGTTTGGTACGCAACTGTATGCTGATTGGACGCAAAAAATGAAAGATCAGCTGACGACAATGCAGACGGCCAGCCATGACAGTCAAAAACAGATGGAACAGCTGATGATGGGCATTACCGAGCTGGCTGATCAAAAAGAACCTGCGCAATGGCTGAAAACAGCTGCAGAACTGATGCAGCAGCGTCAACAAGCACTTGAAAAACAGACTCAGGATGCCAAAGCAGCACAAGCCAAAGCTGAGAAACTGAATGAGCAGTTTCACGTGGAACAAAATCTGCAGCAGGCTTATAATGAACTGGCAAAAAGCCAGGCAGCCAAACAAGAATTGGATCAGCAGCTGCCAATGATTCAAAGTCAGCAGTATCTGATTGATGAGTTGCAGTGGGCTCGTCAGCAACAAAGTGAATATGATGCCTGGCAATTGGCCCAGTCGACGGTACTGGGGCTGAAAAATAGTTTGAAACAGCGCAAAAGTCAAGCCGAACGTCTTGATCAACAGCTGCAGAATTTACAAAAGTCCAGTCAAGCGCTGCAAGCTCAGCAGCCACTGATCGATCAAATCAATCAACAAAAAATTGCCTTGGAAAATCAATTGCCGCGCTACCAGGAAACGGCGATCCTCAAGCAGCAGATTCAAACTGAACAACAACAGTTAAAGCACTTGACTGATGAGGTACAGTCCGCCCAGACTACTACCCAGCAGCAGACAAATCAGGTAGACCAATTAACAAGACAAGCTCAAAAACTGCAGCAGCAGACTGACAGCCGCTTGATTGAAAGGCAGCTTGAAGCACGCAATGTCAGCCAAAAATTATTGGAACGACTCCAAACGCTGCAGCAGCATCATCAAGTAATCGTCAAACAACAAAATAGTCTGCAGCAGGCTAAGATGGCTCAAAAACAAGCGACTCAAAATTACCGGGCGGCACTGACTGAGTTTCAAACTGCTGATCAAAAACACGCGGCCTTACAGATTGCTGAACTGGCTACACATTTAAAGCCTGGCTATCCTTGTCCAGTCTGCGGCTCAATCGAGCATCCACAGCCCGGCAATCTGGTTGCTCAAGTTTCACTGGATGAGATTCAAGCTGCCGGCAGTGCTTTAAAACAAGCACGCCAGGAACTGGATGATGCACAGGCTCAACTGGCCAAGACGCAGGAAAAAGAGTACGGTTTAGAAGAACAGCTGAAAGATCAAGTTCAAGACTATACTGACGAGCTAACGCAGCTAAAAGATGCCAGTCAGCTGCCAGATGCAGATTTTGATCAGCTGACTCTAGAACTGCGGCAGCGTGCTCAAACGGCTGAAAAAGATTATGCCCAAACACAGATGGCGATCCAAGAATTAAAGACAATCCAGCAGCAACAGCAAGCTGAACAGCAAAAATTAGATCAATTGACCCAACGTCAACAAGAACTAGACCAAACGCGTCAGCAGCAGGCGGCAAAAATGGCTGAGCTTAATGGTGAGCTGACGGCCAAATTAAAGCAGCTGCCAAATGAGTTTGCTGATTTGAATGCGGCCCAACAGCAGGTTCAAGTCTGGCAAAATCGGCTGCAAAAATATCAGCAGCAAACCGAGCAGACTCAAGCTGAATTACAAGATTATCAAAAACAGGCAGCTGCTGTTCAGGCTACCATCAAGCGGGATCAAGAAAGTCTGGCTGAGCAATTACAGCGCGCGCAACAGTTGCAGGAAACGCTGCAGCAGGCTTTGCAAAACCATGACTCTAAAGCAGAATGGTCAAGGTTTGAAACTGACTTTAAACAGTTGAATCAACTGGAAAGTCTGCAGCAAACCGTCAATAACTATCAGCAGGCCATTAAGGTCAATCTTGATCGCTACCAGCATCTTCTAAAAGAAATCAATAATCGACCAAGACCACAAATAGCTGCTACTCAACAGGCATTAAATAAAGCAGCTGAGCAGCGCGACCAAAAACAGCGTGAGCTAGGCCAGTTAAAAGAACAGTTTGGCCAACAGCAAAAAACGGTGCATCAAGTTGAAGAACTGCAAAAAGTGCATGGTGATCAGCAGGCTGAGCTGGATCGATTGGCTGATCTGGTCAATACTATGAACGGTAAGAATAACTCGAATCTGTCATTGGAACGCTATGTTTTGCGCCACTACTTTAAAGCGGTTTTGGAAAATGCCAATCGGCGGCTGTATGATCTGACCAATGGCCGCTATGAATTTGTTTTGGATGATAATAGCGGCTCCAATACCAAATGGAGCGGCTTGGAGGTCAGCGTCAGAGATGGTGATGTCGGTAAGGTGCGCAGCGTGCATACCTTATCTGGTGGAGAGACGTTTGTAGCCTCGCTGGTAATGGCGCTTTCATTGGGGGAGATCATTCAGCAGCAGGCTGGCGGGATTCAAATTGATGCTTTATTTGTCGATGAAGGGTTTGGCTCATTGGACCCCGATGCATTGAATAAGGCACTTAATGCTTTGCAGACTTTGGAAGGTAATTCGCGCATGGTTGGGATCATCAGTCACGTTGCTGAGTTGGAAGAACGGATTCCCGACCAGCTTAAGGTCAGCTCAAAAGAGGGCAAGAGTCACGTCAGCTATCAGCATGACTTTGCGGTAAATTAGTCGAAAATGTTGCCAAATAAATCAGGATGTAATAAGATAGCGATGATATAAAACACGAAGACATTTTAAAGTAGATCCCAAGAGAGCTGGCGGTTGGTGCAAGTCGGCGATCGAAACTCCGGTGTCGTTAAATGTGGGCGGGTAATGCCGCACGGAATCATGACCGTTATCCATGCAGAGCGTGACAAATATTTGTCAAACTTGGGTGGTACCGCGGAACCAGAGCCATTTCGTCCCAAAATAAGGATGAAGTGGCTCTTTTTATATACCTAGGAGGAATTTTAGATGCTCGATATCAAGAAGATTCGCAAAGATCCTGAATTCTTTAAGCAAAAGCTGGCGACGCGCAACGTTGATCCAAAGGACATTGATGAAGTGCTGGCCCTGGATGAAAAGCGGCGTGAACTGCTGCAGCAGACCGAAACGCTGAAGGCTAAGCGCAACGCGGCCTCCAAGAAGATCGGTGAAGCTAAGCGCAATCACGAATCAGCTGATGAGGCCATTGCTGAGATGCGTCAGGTTGGCGAAGACATCAAGAAATTAGATGTCGAAGTTGAAGAAAACGACACGATCTTAAATGACAAGCTGGCCCACTTGCCAAACGTACCGCGTGATGGTGTGCCAGTTGGTCCTGATGAAGACAGCAACCGCGAAGAATACAAGGTTGGCGAACCAACTAAGTTTGACTTTGAGCCTAAGCACCACTGGGATCTGGGCGAAAAGCTCGGTATCTTGGACTTTGACCGGGCTGCCAAGGTTTCGGGTGCCCGCTTTGTCTACTACGTTGGTCTGGGGGCTCAATTGGAACGCGCCGTCTACAACTTCATGTTGGATGAACACATGAAAGAAGGCTACACGGAAGTTCTGCCACCATACATCGTTAAGGCACAATCCATGTATGGTACTGGTCAATTCCCTAAGTTTAAGGAAGGCGTCTACCAGGTTAACGGTGAGGACATGACGCTGATTCCAACGGCGGAAGTTCCTTTGACCAACTACTTCTCTGGTGAGGAGATCCCAACCGACAAGCTACCGGTATACGTAACGGCACTGTCGCCATCGTTCCGTTCTGAAGCTGGCTCGGCCGGCCGTGATACACGTGGTCTGATCCGGATGCACCAGTTTAACAAGGTAGAAATGGTTAAGTACGTTAAGCCGGAAACCTCATTTGACGAACTGGAAAAGATGACTAAGAATGCCGAAAACATTTTGCAAAAGCTTGGTCTGCCATATCACGTTATCACGCTGTCGACTGGCGACATGAGCTTTACTTCGGCTGAAACGCACGATATCGAAGTCTGGATGCCAGCCCAAGACAAGTACCGTGAAATCTCCAGCTGCTCGAACTGTACCGACTTCCAGGCACGGCGGATGCACATTACCTACCGTGACGAAAATGGCAAGCTGCAGCTGGTACACACGCTGAACGGCTCTGGTTTGGCGGTTGGTCGGACGGTAGCTGCCATCTTGGAAAACTACCAAAATGCCGATGGTACGATCACGGTTCCAGAAGTGCTGGTACCTTACATGCACGGTATTACCAAGATCACGCCAGAAAACGCAGTGCCATTTAATTATCTGCACAAGTAAAATCCAAGCAGCGGTCGCGTTTGGAGTCTGCTGTTGATGTCTGGTAAACTAGAGACAAAGAAAGTTTCAACCAAGCCAGACACGGAAAAATAAAGCCCCTTGCCGTGTCAGCCTGCTGCACGGCAAGGGGCTTTAATGTTTAGAAAGGGTGCATATTTATGCCACGCCAATCCATCAAGCTCAAGTGGCTATTCATGGCAAGCCTGCTCAATAATGCTGGCGCCGCGATGCTGTGGCCACTAACGACGATCTACGTGCATGAGTACTTGAATAAATCCATGACAGTCGCGGGCTTGGTAATCTTTTTCAGCTCCATGGGAATGATGTTTGGCAATTACCTGGGCGGCTGGCTGTTTGACAACTGGAAGCCATATGCGGCTGCTGTGATTACCGTAACGGTCGCCACCGTGGGTAATATTTTGATGATTTTCTTTCATGGCTGGCCGATGTTTCCGATTCTGCTGGCGGTGATCTGCTTTGCGGACGGTTCAGGACTGACGGTAATCAACTCCTATGGCTCAGCCGTCACGGGACACACTGCCCGCTACGTCTATAATATGCTGTATATGGCGCTTAATGTGGGGGTCGTAGTTGGAACGCTGCTGGTCGGAACGCTGTTGGACCTGGGGATCGAGATTGTCTTTATCGTGGCCAGCATCTGTTATGGCGCCTACCTTTTGATCACAGTGCTGCATTTTAACGTTGACGTGCGGCCCAAATCAGCGGTTAAGAACCAGCAGGCCGCGGCGGTTAAGAGTCCGCGTCATAACGTCCACATCGTTTATGCCTACTGTTTGTGTCTGGTAACGGTCTATTTGAGCTATGCTTTATGGGAAAGCGTCATGTCGGTGCACATTACCGATATGCATATTCCGTTCTTTGCCTACAGTCTATTATGGACGATCAATGGCGCGGTCATCGTTTTGGGCCAGCCGCTGGTTACCCGACTGGCAGACTATCTGTCGGTTAAGCGGCAAATCATTATTGGGATTGCGATCTTTGCCATCTCGTTTCCGCTGCTGATCTGGGTGCACAGTTTTGCGATGTTTGTCGTTGACTTTGTGATTCTGACGATTGGAGAAATGGTCGGGATTCCTTCCGTGCCGGCTTATATCGATGTCTTGACCGTCGCGGAGGAAACCGGTAAGTATCAAGGCATGCCCAACGTTGCCATGTCGATTGGCCGGGCGCTGGGACCGGTGTATGGCGGCTGGATGGTTGACCAGGCCGGCTATAACTTCTTGTTTGTCTCGGTCTTTTTCATGATGCTGGTTACCTGGCTGTACGCGATCATGGTTTCAAGACGCTCAGTCAAGATTATTAAGTAAAAATGACCTGTCAATTGTGGCAGGCCATTTTTTAATTTCTGCGTTATTTTGGCATAGATGATAATGGCTATCGAAAATTAATGCGCCGCCTGCAGATAGCCAAGACCATAATATATGTAGAAATGAAATCGTTTTCGAAAAAAGGAGTGGATATTTAGAGGGGACGGCGATTGTAATGACGAATTCAAAGGTACGGGATAATCAGTTAAGCTTTGCCGGGCTGGTCGCAATCTGTGTCAGTGCCATGATTGGTTCGGCAATTTTTGATCTGCCCAAAAACATGGCGACGGTTGCGGGGGCAACAGCGCAGATTCTAGCCTGGATTACGACAGGGATTGGCATGTGGCTGACTGCTGAGGTCTTTATGATTCTAAGTGCCGTAAAGCCTGATTTGACGGCCGGTATGTATGATTATGGCGTCGAAGGGTTTGGACCATTTGTCGGCTTTTTGACCGCGTGGGGATATTTTGTGTCCAACTGTGCGACCAATGCAGCGTTCGCGGTATTGGTCATGAATACACTCAACTACTTTTTCCCTGGTACGTTTGCCGGTGGCAACAATTGGCCGTCGATGATCGGGGCCTCGCTTTTGACTTGGGGGATGATGGGGTTGACGTTAAAAGGCACTAAATCTTCCAACCGGATGCAAAAAATTGCCATGATTTTCTTAATGATCGTAATCACCGTCTTGATCATCTCCTTAATGGGCAACTTCAGCTGGCAGAAATTCACGACGGACATGCAGGCCAACGTGGTAATGCCATCCGTACATAATCTGAATCTGGGCAGCGTATCAAAGCAGACGCTGGCAACGATGATGGTTACGCTGTGGATGTTTAGCGGCATTGAAGGAGCAGCAGTCATGGCCGGTCGAGCCAAAAAGCGCAGCCAGGTTAAAAATGGCTACGATGGTCGGATTTCTGATCTGCATTACGATCGATATTTTGATCAGTCTGCTGTCGCTGGGGGTATTCTCATATGCTTAGTTGATACGTCTGGCCTCGCCTTCAACGGCTGCGATTCTGACCAGCATCTGGCATAACATCTGGGGCCGCAACATCATCAGTCTGACATTGATCTTAACGGTGTTGGCCAGCTGGATCTCTTGGCTGGAAATGATTTGTGAGCTGCCACAGCATGCCGCTAAACAAGATGGTGCCTTCCCAAAGGCGTTTGCCAAGACCAATGCCAATGATCAGCCAGTATTTGCTATTTTGGTAGCAACCATTACGATTCAAGCGATTATTCTGATGGCACATTATGATGGCCAAGCTTATGAAAAACTGCTTTTAATCAGTGCTGCGACAACGATTCCACCATATCTGGTTGCTGAGGCCTACTTGTTTAAGATCGCGCTGCATCGCGAATACGGCGGCAAGCACAACCCTAAGCGGGGGATGATTGTTGCGGGCCTGGCCTTTGTCTACACAATGCTGATGGGAATTTCGGCGGGCTTAAAGTATACCGTGGCCGAATTCATCGTTTATTTAATTGGGATGCCGATGTATCTGTATGCTCGTCGTCAGTATGGTCAACAAATCTTTACGCATGCGGAAAAGATTTTGGCTGCCGTGATTATCGTGATTGCCGTTTATGACGCTGCTTTCACTGGGCCACTAAATGAGTATCAAAAAAGCTTTGCGCAAAATCTGCGCAAAGCTTTTTCAATTAGGCAAAGTAGTCCAGGCCCATAGCGTGACGGACTTCAGCCAGCGTTTGGTTGGCTACTTCATTGGCATCGGCACAGCCTTGCTTGAGCATGTCGTAGACGGCAGGAATGTCCTTGGCAAACTCAGCGCGGCGCTCGCGAATTGGCTTAAGCTCGTTGTTTAAGACCTCAAACAAGTAGCGCTTGATCTTAACGTCGCCCAGGCCACCAGCTTGATATTGTTCCTTTAATTCCTGCACCTTTTCCTTATCGGGATCAAAGATGTCCAGGTAGGTGAAGACGACGTTACCTTCAATATGGCCAGGATCCTCAACGTGAATGTGGGTTGGATCAGTGTACATGGACATGACCTTCTTTTGCAACGTCTTTTCGTCATCGCTTAAGTAGATGGCATTGCCCAAAGACTTGCTCATCTTGGCGTTGCCGTCCAGACCAGGAATCCGTCCTTGTCCTTTGGGCGGGAAAATCCCTTTTGGCTCAACCAGAATGTCGCCATAGATATTATTGAATGAACGGACGATTTCCCGTGCCTGTTCCATCATTGGCTCCTGGTCATCGCCAACCGGTACCAGCTCACACTTAAATGCCGTGATATCAGCGGTTTGGCTGACAGGATAAGTTAAAAAGCCGGCCGGAATTGAACGGTTAAAGTTCTTCTGCTGAATCTCGGCCTTAACGGTTGGGTTGCGTTCCAGCCGTGATAACGTAACCAGGTTCAAGTAGTACATGTTGAGCTCGGATAAAGCAGGAATCTGTGATTGAATGTATATCGTTGACTTGGCTGGGTCCAGACCAACTGCCAGATAGTCTAAGGCGACTTGAATCAGACTGTTGTGGATTTTTTCGGGATCACGGGCATTGTCGGTCAAAGCCTGCTGATCGGCAATCATGATGAACATGTTGTAGTTGCCGCTGTTTTGCATTCGCACGCGTTCCTTTAGTGAGCCAACGTAATGGCCAATGTGCAGCTTACCGGTTGGCCGGTCGCCGCTCAAAACGACTTTTTTGCTAGGATCAAACTTCATAAGAAAAACTCCTTTCAGCACCAAAAAAGACCGCCCTCTCCAAATGAGAATAGGACGATCTTTACCGCGGTGCCACCTAATTTAGGGGAAAGCCCCTCACTTAAATGCTTTGATTCAGTTGTTGGCACCGCTCCATTTCGCTTAGCCGCGACTCCTCTCAGCAGTTGGAATCTCTCTGTCAGTGGTTTTGCTACTAACGCACGGTACATATTAGCTACATTATAACGCGAAAACCGTTGCTTGGGTCAACTACTTCTTGACCCGTGCCAGCCAGTAGCGCTTCTTACCCTTGCGCACGATTACGAACTTGCCGTCAAAATGCGTGCTTGGATCGATTTCAGCATTCTCGTCCGTGATTTGTTCGCCGTTGATGCGGATGGCACCGTTCTTGACGTCTTCGCGGGCTTGACGACGGGAAGGCTCGATCTTGGTGTCGTCAACCAGCCACAGGATAATGTTCTGCTTTTGGTTGGCAACCTCAACTGAAGGCATGTTCTTAAAGCCTTGTTCGATTTCGTTGGCCGTTAAATCGGCAACGTCGCCGGAGAACAGGGCCTTAGTGATGCGTTCGGCTTCTTCAACGGCCTTTTCGCCATGGACGAACTTGGTAACTTCGCGTGCCAGCGTCTTTTGGGCCTCGCGCTTCCATGGCTCGGTCTTGACCTTTTCGGCCAGGGCATCGATTTCTTCTTTGCTCAGGAAGGTGAAGTACTTCAGGTATTTAATGACATCGCGGTCGTCCTGGTTGATCCAGAACTGGTAGAATTCGTATGGCGTCGTCTTTTCTGGATCCAGCCAGACTGCGCCGCCTGCTGTCTTACCGAACTTGGTGCCGTCTGCTTTGAGCATCAGCGGAATCGTCAGTCCATAGGCTTTGGCGTCGGGGCCTTCAATCTTATGAATCAGATCAATCCCGGAAGTAATGTTGCCCCATTGATCAGCCCCGCCGATCTGCAGGTGAACGTCATTATGCCGGTAGAGATGCAGGAAGTCGATGGACTGCAGGATCTGGTAGGTAAACTCGGTGTAGGAGATCCCGGTTTCCAAACGGCTGGCTACGACTTCCTTATTCAGCATCGTGTTTACGCTGAACAGCTTGCCGTAGTCGCGCAGAAAGTCGATCATGCTCAGTTTGGACAGCCAGTCATAGTTGTTGACGATGGTGAAGTTTTCCGTCCCGAACAGCTTGATCATCTGGTTGGTCAGGGACTTAACGTTGTGCTCCAGCTGTGATTCCGTCTGCAGGGTCCGTTCGGTTTTGCGCCCGGATGGATCCCCAATTGCACCAGTCCCGCCCCCGATGATGATAACGGGATGGTGGCCGGCCAGCTGGAATCGCTTCAGCATCATAAACGGAATCAGATGGCCAATGTGCAGGCTGTCGCCGGTTGGGTCGGTCCCGCAGTAGAGGCCGATCTTTTCATTTTCCGTCAGTTCGCGCAGGCCTTCTTCGTCAGTTACCTGATTAACGGCACCGCGCCAGGTCAGTTCATCAATAATATTCATTTAAATACCTCCAAAAAATGTCATGAGGAACGAAAAACGTCCCAGAACCGCTTAACGGCTCTGGGACGAATTGCTCGTGGTACCACCCATCTTCGTGCATGACGCACCTCATTGACTTCAGTTCAGCGACGTTGCTGCAGGATTGTAATTCGCCAAACGACTGTGTGCCGGTTTTCAGCTGGGCCGGTTTTCTTTGAACAGGGAGTCGCTGCCTACTGAGTTCCTGCGCGTCTTAGTTAGAGGTATTTAAACATGAATTTGTGCAAAAAGTCAAGTCACTTAAGAATGTTAAATCGACAGCGGTTTCAAAATTAAAAGTTAATAGTTGCCAAAAAACTGGTTAATTGAATTTTAGATTTACTTAATTAAGTTTTTTGGAATAGTTACATTCTTTAATTAATTATTATGGCCTTACAATGTTAATTGTTCATGGTTTTGACATGATTATATTTCTTTTTATATTAAAAAGATGATAAAGTATTCAGTACGCGAATATTAGTAAATGGTTAAAAAATAAGTAAAAAGGAGTGAGGAATTTGAAGAAGTCATGGTTGCAACGCACAATCATCAGCTGCACGGTAATGCTGATGGCAACGTTCGCTGGATTATTTGTCAACAAGCAGGTGGCGCATGCCGAACAGACATACACGATCGGGGTTGTCGACACCTTTGCTCCCTTTGAAATTCAGAACAAACAAGGGACTTATACCGGCAAGAATCCCGGCATTGAACCAGAAATGATTCGAATGATCGCTAAGCACGAGCATTTCAAGTATCGATACAAGATCATGAGCTTTAACGCCATTCTGCAGGCCATGCAGTCTGGTCAGATCGATGCGGGTATGGGTGGGATGAGTGTTACCGACGAACGAAAGGCAACAATCGACTTTTCAACTTCCTACTACAAAGACGGGATTGTCATGGCGGTCGGCAAGAACAGCAAGATCACCAAGATGAGCCAGTTAAAGGGCAAGACCGTTGACGTTAAGTCTGGTTCGGCCGGGGCATTGTATGCTGAATCTATCAAGGATAAGTACGGTTTTAAGATTAAGTACTTTACGACTTCCAACTCAATGTGGAACGATGTTAAGAGCGGCAACGGGGCGGCTACGTTTGATGACGGTCCGGTGCTGCAATACGGGATCCGCAACGGGATGGCTTTGAAGATCGTTACTAAGCAGATCAACGCTACGCCAATTGCAATCGGCTTTAAGAAGGGGCAAAACAAGGAACTGCAAGCCAAGATCAACGATGGGATCAAGTGGATGCAAGAAACTGGCCGCATGAAGAAGCTGATTAACAAGTACACCAAGGGCAGTGCTACCAAGACGGAAAGCAGCAAGGACCGCACGATCTTTGGCTTAATCAAGAACAACCGCAAGGCCCTGCTGACTGGTCTGTGGGAAACAATTAAGCTGACAATCATTGGTTCACTGTGCGCTTTGGCGTTCGGTCTGGTATTAGGGGTTATGGGAATCGCAGAAGGCAAGTTCTGGAAGGGCCTTTCCAGCACGATTATCTACATCTTCCGTGGCATTCCTATGATGGTGCTGGCCTTCTTTATCTACATTGGGCTGCCAAACGTAATTGGCCAAAAGATTCCGCTGTTTACGGCTGGGGTCTTGACTTTGATGCTCGATGAAGGGGCCTATGTTGGTGCCATTGTCCGTGGTGGCTTTGAAGCCGTTGACGTTGGTCAGTGGGAAGCTGCCCGCAGTCTGGGGCTGCCATACTCCAAGGCGCTGGTTAAGGTTATCGCGCCGCAAGGACTGAAAATCATGGTGCCATCCTTGGTTAACCAATTGATCATTACGCTGAAGGACACCTCGATTCTTTCAGCAATTGGGGTCATGGAACTGACGCAGACAGGGACGGTCATCATTGCCCGGAACATGGAAGGGTTCAAGATGTGGCTGATCATTGCCGTAATATACATGATCATCATTACGCTGCTGACGTGGCTGTCGAATTACGTTCAAAAGAGAATGGAGGCATAGCATGGACAAGCAATACAAGGTACAAGTCAAGGACCTTCACAAGAGCTATGGCGAAAATGAGGTCTTAAAAGGGATCGATCTAGCCATTAAGCCAAGTGAGGTTGTCTGCATGATTGGGCCTTCTGGTTCGGGTAAGAGTACGTTTCTGCGCTGCCTGAACCGCTTGGAAGTGCCAAACAGCGGTCATATCTATATTGATGGCTACGACATTGCCGACCCGAAGACTGACATCAACCTGGTACGGCAAAACATCGGGATGGTGTTCCAACACTTCAATCTGTTCCCTAACATGTCAGTGATTGATAACATCACGCTGGCACCAGTGGAACTCAAGAAGATGAGCAAGGAAGAAGCCCACGAAGCTGCCTTGCACTACCTCGATATCGTTGGTTTGAAAGAAAAAGCCAATGTTAATCCACAGACGCTTTCTGGTGGGCAAAAGCAGCGGGTGGCAATTGCCCGTGCTCTGGCCATGAAGCCGGACGTGATGCTGTTTGACGAACCAACCAGTGCCCTTGACCCGGAAATGGTTGGTGATGTTTTGGGCGTTATGCAGGACCTGGCCAAAGAAGGAATGACCATGATGGTTGTGACCCACGAAATGGGCTTTGCCAAGCGGGTGGCTGATCGCGTGGTATTCTTCCATGATGGCAAGATCCGCGAAGATGGTACGCCAGAACAAATCTTTGACCATCCACAGCACCCAGATACCCAGAATTTCCTTAACAAAGTCTTAAATGTTTAAGGATTTGTTCGATATTTCTGGATTTTAGGTTTGACAAACGTTGCAAAATCATTATAATAATTAGTAACTTTTAATTATTGGTCGATTTACAGAGACCCGCTGCTCAGCTGCAAGCACGGGATCGATCTTATGGCATCAACGTTGAAATAAAGGGTGGTTCCTCTATCGACTGCTAGAGCGGCAGGCATATAAGATGTCTGCAAGATGGGTGGAACCGCGTTGAAAAACGTCCCTGACACAAGTTAGTGTCAGGGACGTTTTTATTTGCGTCAGTGTTGCCGCCCTCCTGTACAGGAATATTTGTCATTGAGAGTTTTACAGGAGAGAAAGTATGGATGAACAACAAGAACAAAAACTATCGCGGGCGCTGAAAAGCCGTCATATCACGATGATTGCCATTGGTGGGGCAATCGGGACCGGGCTGTTCTTAGGCTCGGGTTCGGCCATTCACGCTGCGGGTCCTTCGATCATTTTATCTTACCTGATCGTGGGGATCTTCTGCTTCTTTATGATGCGGGCCTTGGGTGAACTGATTTTAGCTGATACTACCAAGCACTCGTTCATTGATTCGGTCAAGGAATACCTGGGCGACCGCATGGAATTCGTGGCCGGCTGGACTTACTGGTCATGCTGGCTGAGTCTGGCAATGGCCGATCTGACCGCAACTGGGATCTACCTGCGCTACTGGTTCCCTAATCTGCCGCAATGGATCGGTCCGTTGGTCATCATCGTCTTATTGATGCTGGTCAACATGATCAACGTGGGGCTGTTCGGTGAAATGGAGAGCTGGTTTGCAATGATCAAGGTGATTGCTATTCTGGCTTTGATCGTTATCGGGCTGATTATGGTTTTCGTTCACTTCCCAGTCAAAGGTGCTGATCCGGCATCATTTACCAATCTGTGGTCGCACGGCGGGTTCTTCCCGAAAGGTATCCTTGGTTTTCTGATGAGTTTTCAAATGGTTGTCTTTGCCTTTGTCGGAATTGAAATGGTTGGGCTGACGGCTGGGGAAACTAAGGATCCCAACAACGACATTCCTAAGGCAATCAACACGCTGCCAGTACGGATCGGATTGTTCTACATTGGCTCGATGATTGCCATGATGTCTGTTTATCCATGGAACATGATTAAGACAACCTCCAGCCCATTTGTTCAGCTGTTTCAAGCAGTTGGGATTCCAGGGGCGGCTGCCATCTTGAACTTCGTGGTATTGACGGCTGCCATGTCAGCAACCAACAGTTCAATCTTTAGTACCAGCCGTTCGCTGTATGCTTTAGCAACTGGCCACAACGCACCGGCTAAATTTGCCAAATTAAGCAATCAAGCGGTGCCAAACAACGCTTTGCAGTTCTCGTCATTGATTTTATTTATCGTTGTTATCTTGAACTACATCATGCCAGCCGGAATCTTTAACATTGTTTCTGGGGTCTCAACGATCAACTTTGTCTTTGTCTGGCTGATCATTTTGTGGTGTCACATTGCTTATCGCAAAAAGCATCCTAAAGGCGTGGCTGCTTTCAACATGCCAGGATTCCCATTTACCAGCTGGCTGACGATTATCTTCTTTATTGCCATTTTGGTAATTCTGTTCTTTGTTAAGTCAACTCGTTTGCCATTGCTGATCAGTTTTGTCTGGTTTATCGCGCTGTTTGTTGGCTATACGGTCGTTGATAAACGTAAGCAGGCTAAAGATTAAAAAGATTTTATACCAAATCAAAAAGCCTGTTTAGATCATTTGATTTAAACGAAAAAAATTGGAAAATCGTATAATTAAGATAACGCTTCCATTGCCTTGGTGACACGGTTTAAGTTGACTTTTAACTGTGGAGATTTTATAATAAAAGCATGGAAGAAACCTCATCCGTTGCAAATTGTAAATGTATCCAGCAATCGCCTATAGCTGGAGCGATGGCAGCATAACACATCCCACATCACACAATATAAATTGAATTTCCTGAAGAAAGCTTGTTAACTAACTAAATCTAGTGGCCGTATCTAATGTACAACCTTATTTGAGAACGTCGACAATTGAAGTTGCATAAGATCTCTTGGCATAAAGAGACCGAATTAAGTAAGCAAGGTAAATAATCGAGTTTTGATATTTAGTATGGCAACGGCAAGCGCTTCTTCCCAAAAGACCTGGTGATCATCACCGGGTCTTTTATTTTGTCTAAGTGTAAGCGCTTGAGATTCAGCCCAGAAATCGGTAAACTGACATCAATCATCAGCAACTGTTTGCCTAAAATTGATAATTTGTGCAGAATCTAGGCAAAACTGTACTAAGGGGGACGCAATGGAAAATACAAAGACGATTGGCCGCTTTGAGCTGACGGCGTTGATTGTTGGGGCTACGATTGGCTCGGGAATCTTTGGCATCAGCAGCGATCTGGCCAATGCTGCCGCACCAGGACCGGCAATCTTAGGCTGGCTGATCGTGGGATTGGGTGTCTGGTGTCTGATTGCCTCGTTGAATCATCTTTTGGTCCGTCATCCTAAACAAGATGCTGGCATTTTTGCCTATGCGGGGCTGGTCTTTGGTCCGTTAGGCGAATTCATCTCGGGTTGGGCATACTGGCTGGATTCTTGGCTGGGCAACCTGGCCTTTGCTACGATTGTAATGAGTGCGTTGGGGACGTTTTGGACGGTTTTTAAGGGTGGTCAGAATCTGCCGTCAATTTTGCTGGCGATTTTATTAACGATCATTTTCACCGTAATTGTCAGCTACGGCGTTGAGACTACGGCACTGCTTAATTTATTGGGGACGATTGCCAAGTTGATCCCACTTTTGATTTTTGTAGTTTTCGCTATTTTGGCATTTCACTGGCCGACATTTATTCATAACTTTTGGTGCCTTGCCCAATCAAACGACAACCCGACGCTGAGCATCTATCATCAAGTTAAAAATTCACTGATGGTAATGATGTGGCTGTTTATGGGCGTTGAGAGTGCCTCGGTCATGGCCCGCCGCGCCAAGCGTCATCATGATGCCGTAGCAGCTTCATTTGGCGGCTGGCTGATTTTATTGGTTGTCTATCTGTTGGTTTCATTATTGCCTTATGGGGTCATGACAAGATCACAGTTGTCTGGTGCTTCCCAACCTGCTATGGGCACGATTTTAAGTCAGCTGGTGGTACCATGGGGCGCGGCTTTAATCAGCACTGGTTTGATTATTTCAGTGCTGGTGGCCTGGCTTTCTTGGACCATGCTGCCAGCCGAGGCATTTTTGATGATGGAAAAAGATCAGGTCTTGCCGCGCGTGTTTGGCAGGCTTAATTCGCATCGTGCCCCAACGTTTGGGCTTTGGGTCACGGCCATCGTACAGTGTCTGTTCTTGTTCTCACTGCTGTTTACGACTTATGCATATCGTTTTGCCTATACACTGGGTACGGCAGCCGGCTTGATCGTTTACTTTTTCGTGGGGCTGGATCAGATTAAAGACAGTCTGCAAGAGCATGACTACGGACAATTGATTATTGGCATTTTGCTGACGATTTTTGAGCTGCTTTCACTAGCCTTGGCGGGTTGGCGACAAGTGATGGTATTGTCGTTGAGTCTGTTGCTGGGATTTTTGATCTATTGGCAGGCGCGCCGTTTGCATAAGCAGCGATTAACCAAAGGCGAGTGGCTGACAATGGCTTTAATCAGTATTCTGGCCGTTGTTTCATTGATTTTGATATTAAACAAGACGATTCCAATTGAATAGGAGGAAGGATTATGGTTGAGATTGCACCATTTGGCGTAGAAGCCTGGTTAAACAAGTGGGAAAAAAGCGCCCGCTATGACATCTCGCAGAGCACGATTGCATCAATGACGATGGATGAGCTGATGAATCTGGACGGTCATCACGGCGCAGAATTTTATGAGATGCTTAATGCCCAAAAGATGAACTATGGCTGGATTGAAGGCTCCCCCAGCTTTAAGACCGAAGTTGCCAAGCTCTATCGCCACGTAGATCCGCACAATATTCTTCAGACCAATGGCGCAACGGGAGCCAATTTATTGGCACTGTATGCTCTGGTAGAGCCTGGTGACCATGTAATTGCCGAATACCCTTCCTATCAGCAGCTTTACGACATTCCAAAGTCGCTAGGGGCCGAGGTTGAATACTGGCACATTCATGAAGAAGCTGATTGGTATCCAGACATCAATGAGCTAAAAAAACTGCTACGGCCAGATACCAAGCTGATCTGTCTAAATAATGCCAACAATCCAACCGGGACCGTTTTGGATCGTGATTTTTTGCAAGAGGTCGTTGATTTGGCTAGCCAGGTAGGCGCCTACATTTTGGTTGATGAGGTCTATTTACCATTGGATCAGCCCGAAAAGTTCGTTTCCATCGTGGATCTGTATGATAAAGGAATCGCTACCAACTCACTTTCTAAGACGTATTCGGTACCGGGAATCAGAATCGGCTGGACGGCTACCAATGCCGCATTGGCCGAGCGTTTTCGTAAATATCGCGACTACACGATGATCTGCGGTGGAGTCTTTAATGATCTTTTGGCGACCTATATACTGCGGCATAAAAAGCAGGTGCTGGTACGCAATCGCAAGCTGGTTTTAGGTAATTTGAAGATCTATCAAGACTGGATTGAACATGAAGAACGGGCCAGCGTGGTGATACCACAAGCAGTTTCGACATCATTTCCCAAGCTGGACGTACCAGTTAATATTCACCAGTTCTGTGAGCAGCTGCTAGCTGACCAGGGCGTATTGCTGGTGCCGGGGGACGCGTTTGATACGCCGGGACACGTCAGATTGGGCTACTGTGCGCCGGAAAAGACGCTTAAAGAAGGGTTGAAACGACTTTCAAAAGCCTTGCATCAATACGACTGATAACGGACTTTGTTCAATTTCAAACGTTTGCATTTTTCACTAAGTGTTTAATTTTTTGCCAATCAAGATATTTTGACGTGGTATACTAAAGATCCTTGGCAGGGGCAGCGAGGCTGATAACCACTTAATTGTAAGTGGTTACAGTCTCGTTTTTCTTTTGGCTGGTTAAATGGTCTAGCAAACAACATATGAAACTTTAAACGTTTTACCGAGGAAATCAGAAAAAAGTTTGTGAAATTTAAATCACACTTCTTTAACATTCTTTTAAGTTTTGCCTTGTTTTAAAACGATTTACTTACGAACATTGCTGATAACGGTTTCATAGTTTCACAAAGTTGGCAAATGTATGCGGTTTACAGTTTTACAAAAGATGGGTATATTATTATGGCACGCAAGATTTCTTGGTTCGACTGCAATTATTCCGCTATTCTGAGATGCCAAGAAATTGCGATTGAGAAAAAGTTAGATTCAGTTTTTAAGAAAGGTGTTATATCCATGTATCTTGCAATTAACATTCTTGGGTTGCTTGTCTTCTTGGGTATCGGTTTTCTGTTCTCTAAGGACAAAAAAGCGATCAACTGGAAAGCAATTGCTATCATGATCGTATTGAACCTGGTCCTGGCCTGGTTCCTGACTGGTTCAGCTGCTGGTCGTGCCGGCGTTAAGGCCGCTGCCGACGGTTTTGCTTGGATCGTCAATATTTCTGCTAAGGGTACTGTTTTTGCCCTGGGTGCCTGGTACAATGTTAAGAACCTGAACTTCATCTGTTCTGCGTTGATGCCAATCCTGATGATCGTTCCACTGTTCGACATTTTGACTTACATCGGCTTCTTGCCATGGATCATCAAGTGGATTGGTAAAGGTCTGTCATTCATCACGGGTCAGCCAAAGTTCGAATCATTCTTTGCCGTTGAAATGATGTTCCTGGGTAACACGGAAGTTCTGGCCGTTTCCGGGATGCAAATCCGTAAGCTGACCAAGGCTCGTAACCTGACCATCGCCATGATGTCCATGAGCTGTGTTACGGCTTCGATCCTGGGTGCCTACATCCAAATGATGCCTGGTCAATTTATCCTGACTGCCGTTCCAATCAACATCGTTAACTCACTGGTTGCTACCAGCCTGCTGAACCCAGTTACGGTTACTGAAGCAGAAGACACGATTGAAAAAGTTGGTAGTTCTGAAGACGGTAAGAAGGAACCATTCTTCAGCTTCCTGGGCGACTCCATCCTGGGTGCCGGTAAGCTGATCCTGATCATCGTTGCTAACGTTGTTGCCTTCGTTGCTCTGGCTGCTTTGATCGATGCCATCCTGGCTCTGTTCTGGAAGCAATTGTCTTTGGAAAGCATCCTGGGTGTCATCATGTTCCCATTTGCTTGGCTGCTGGGTCTGCCTGTTCACCAAGCATGGATGCTGTCACAAGACATGGGGATGAAGCTGGTTACGAACGAATTCGTTGTTATGGGTGAAGTTACGGGCAAGATTGCTTCCTACCCACACCACCTGCAAGCCGTTCTGACCACGTTCGTTACTTCCTTTGCCAACTTCGGTACGCTTGGTATGATCATTGGTTGTTTCAAGGGTATCGCCGACAAGGAAACCAACGACTACATCGCTCAAAACATTGGCTACCTGCTGCTGTCTGGTATCTTGGTATCACTGCTGTCTGCAGCCTTTGTTGGTCTGTTCGTTTGGTAAGATCTACGACTGCATGCGCCTAACGCGTTTTGCCAGTCAAAAGGGGGCTGGCCGTCCATTCCGGTTGGCCCTTTTGTTTCCTAGAAAAGTAAAAGCGCTTACTGACACTTGATCGTAATTTTAAGGAGGAATTCGTGATGACAACGAAGATTATTATGGACACTGATCCTGGTATTGATGACGCAGCTGCTTTGACGATGGCAATCAACAGCCCAGAACTTGACTTGAAGCTGATTACGGCGGTTGCTGGTAACGTTTCAGTTGACAAGACGACGGCCAATGCCTTGAAGATCGTTAACTTCTTTGGCAAGCAAGCCGAGATTCCGGTTGCGGAAGGGGCCAAGGAACCTTTGATTAAGCCTTTTGAAGACGCCGCGCGGATCCACGGTGCGTCGGGGATGGAAGGCTACGACTTTGGCAATGACTACGGTGCCCCAATTGAAAAGAGCGCCGTACAAGCCCTGCGCGATGCCATCCTGGCCGAAGACGAAATCACGCTGGTGCCAACTGGTTCCTACACCAACATTGCGCTGCTGTTCAAGGAATTCCCAGAAGTTAAGAGCCACATCAAGCAAATCGTTGCGATGGGTGGTTCCCTGACTGGCGGTAACATGACCAGCGTTGCTGAATTCAACGTCTTCACTGATCCTCATGCGGCTGAAATCATGTACAAGTCTGGCGTGCCAATCGTAACGGTTGGTCTGGACGTTACGCTCAAGGCCTTGCTGACGCAGGACAGTCTGAACGCCATCAAGGACATGAATGAAACTGGTAAGATGCTTTACGGTCTGATCAGCCACTACAACGACGTCAGCGCTGAAACTGGCGGTCACCCAATGCACGACGTCAACACGATCTTCTACCTGCTGCACCCAGAAGCATTTACGACCAAGGACGTTTGGATTGACATTCAAACTGATGGTCCGGCAATCGGTGCCATGGTTGGCGACATTCGTGGTGCCTACCATGACGGCAAGACTAACGCCAAGGTATGTGTTGACATCGACGCGGCTGCCTTTAACAAGTGGTTTGTTGAAGAAGTCGGCAAGATGCGCTAAAACCAAATAATCATCTGAAGGCTGACCAGTTTTCAGATCAAAAGCCGATTGATTCGCCAAACGCGATTCAACCGGCTTTTTGTGTATCTTGAACCAACGTTGAAAATGGTCCGTTACCGTTGCTGGATACGGGGCTGACAGCGGGTTTATCGAGCTAGCGCGACGGCATTTAAAAATCCGCTGGAAATCGTTGGAGTGCTTGAAACAATGGCTTTTTTGGGGTAAAGTAATGGAGTATGTGAAACATCTTCCTGTTTCACAAAGGAGGACTTATGACACCGGAAGAATTTCGACGGGCACTGCAGGATCACGGCATTGAACTGACTGATTCTCAGATGGCTCAATTTGCGACTTATTACGAGGATCTGGTGGCCACCAACGAACATGTCAATCTGACGGCCATCACGGATCAAAAAGAAGTTTATCTCAAGCATTTTTATGACTCGTTGACGGGAGCCTTAGCTGAACCTCGTCTGCAGACTGAAGCATTAACGCTTTGCGATATTGGCGCGGGGGCCGGCTTTCCATCGCTGCCGCTTAAAATTGCTTTTCCGCAGTTAAAGATTACGATCGTGGACTCATTGAACAAGCGGATCAAATTCTTGGACGACTTGGTCAATAAGCTGGGGCTAAACAACGTCAACTTGATTCATGATCGGGCTGAGACCTTCAGCGCCAAAAAGAGCCCATATCGTGAAAGTTTTGATGTGGTAACGGCACGGGCCGTAGCCAGACTGTCGGTTTTAAGCGAGCTGTGTCTGCCAGCGGTCAAGGTCGGCGGCGAGTTTATCGCTTATAAGGCCAGTGCCGCTAAAGACGAGCTGCAAAAGGGCGGTAAGGCGGTCAAAGCATTGGGCGGTCAGGTTGATCATACGACTAAGCTGACGCTGCCTGGTACGGATGAGGAACGCAACTTGATCGTAATTGAAAAAGTTGCCGCCACGCCGAAAAAATACCCTCGGCGCCCAGGGTTACCCAACAAGCAGCCAATTGAGTAGATGAGTAGAAAAGAGGACTGAAACATGGCATTTTCACTGTTTGGCCTTGGCAAGCACCAAGCCGCCAGCGAAACCAAAAATCAAGTCGTTGAGATTCCGGTTGCCGCCATCGTGCCCAACCAGTATCAGCCCCGCAAGGTTTTTGATCAGACCGAGATTCAGGAGCTGGCCCAGACGATCAGTGAGCACGGTCTGCTGCAGCCAATCGTAGTGCGCAAGTTTCGCCCAGGCGAATACGAGATTATTGCCGGCGAGCGGCGGTTCAGAGCCGTTAAGCTGCTGGAGTGGGAAAAGATTCCGGCAATCGTTGAAAAAATGAGTGATGCTGAATCGGCTTCCTTGGCGCTGATCGAAAATCTGCAGCGCGCTCAATTGAGTCCGGTAGAAGAAGCCCAGGCCTATAAGCAATTGATGGAATTCAACAACCTGACTCAAGCAGCCCTGGCCAAGGGAATGGGTAAGAGTCAATCGTTCGTGGCCAATAAGCTGCGGCTCTTAAAACTGATCAAACCCGTCCAAAATGCAATTTTAGATGGTCGCATCACTGAACGGCATGGTCGCGCCTTGCTGGGATTAGACGAAGATCAGCAGCGCACGCTTTTGATGGAGATCGTCAACCAGCACTGGAACGTTCGTGAAACCGAAGATGCCGTGGCTAGACTCTTGGGTAAGCCAACCAGTGCCGAAAAAGCTGCTCAACAGGCTCTTGAGCAGGCAGCTGAAGCTAGTGATGCTGCTGAACCGGCTCAAGCTTTATCTGAACCGGCAAAGCAGACTGCTAAGACACCAGCTAAAAAAACGCGGACCAAGAAAAAGCAGCCTAAATCGATCAAGGTCAATGACCCACGCATTGCCGTCAACACCATCAAGCATTCCATCAAGATGGTTAAAGACAGCGGCGTGGCAGCCAAGGTCAGTGAAAAAGATACTGAGGATTCATACGAGATTACCATTCGCATTCCGAAGCACTAAGGGAGGACTAGCGATACATGGCAAAAAAACACAGCTTTAGTCTCGCGGCGCTGTTTGGCGATAACGATGCTAAGCAAGGCCAAGAACAAAGCGTAGAAGAAGTTGAACTAACGGCGATTCGGCCTAACCCATATCAGCCGCGGCGTACCTTTGATGAGGCCGCCTTGCAGGAACTGGCTGCTTCGATTAAAGAATCAGGCGTCTTTCAGCCGATTATTTTGCGTCAGCCAGATGAAAACCTAACGCGCTACGAGATTATTGCCGGTGAGCGACGCTTTCGGGCTTCCAAGCTGGCAGGTAAGACGACGATTCCAGCCATAGTCCGGACGATGAGCGACTCACAGATGATGGAAGTTGCCGTTTTGGAGAACTTGCAGCGCGAGGATCTAACACCGCTAGAAGAAGCTCAGGCCTACCAGTCATTAATGGATCGCCTGCAGCTGACCCAGGCTCAGGTAGCCGAAAAACTGGGCAAGAGCCGACCTTATATCGCCAACTATCTACGGCTGTTGGGGCTGCCTCAGCCGGTCAAGGACATGTTGGAAGATCACCGTCTGTCAATGGGGCAGGCCCGGACGCTGTTGGGGCTAAAAAATGAACAGGCGTTAGTTAAGCTGGCGCAGCGCGCGGTTAAGGAAAATCTGACCGTGCGGCAGCTTGAACAGCTGGTGGCCGAACAAAATCAAACCGTCAAGCCTGCTAGGCCGGCGAAGAAAAAGGCGACTGCCAAAAAGCCAGCCTACGTTCGTGAAGCTGAAGAACAGCTGCAGAGCCGCTTTGGCACCAAGGTTGTAATGACGGCTAACAAACGAGGCGGCAAAGTCGAGATTCCATATGCCTCGGATGACGACCTGACGCGGATTTTGGAGCTATTGGGAGTCAAGTTTGACTAGAGAGGAGCGATTTGAATGAAGACCTATGAGCTAAACGACATCGTGCAGATGAAAAAACAGCACCCATGCGGCACGAATCGCTGGCAGATTATCCGGACGGGAATTGACGTTAAGCTGCAGTGTACGGGCTGTGGCCATATCGTCATGATGTCACGGCAAAACTTTGAAAAGCATCTAAAAAAGGTGCTGGAACACGCCGAAAACGAAGACTAAGTAAAAAGGAGCAATTAGTTTTATGTCTTTAACTGCAGGTATCGTTGGATTGCCAAACGTCGGCAAGTCCACGCTGTTTAACGCTATTACCAAGGCCGGTGCCGAAATGGCCAACTACCCATTTGCCACGATTGAACCCAACGTGGGGATGGTGGAAGTGCCAGACAAGCGCCTGGAACGGATTCAAGAACTGATTCCCGCAAAAAAGATCGTGCCAACCACGTTTGAGTTCACCGACATTGCCGGGATCGTCAAGGGTGCCTCTAAGGGTGAAGGTCTGGGTAACCAATTTTTGGAAAACATTCGCCAAACCGATGCGATCGTCCATGTCGTGCGGGCATTTGACGACACGGACATCACCAGTGTCTCGGGTAAGGTTGATCCAATTGAAGATATCGATACGATCAATCTGGAATTGGTCATGGCTGACTTGGATGCCGTCAACAAGCGTTTGGCTAAGGTTCAACGGGCTGCCAAGGGTCGTGACAAGGATGCCTTGGCTGAATTGGAAGTCTTAAACAAGATCAAGCCAGTATTGGAAAACGGTCAAAGCGTTCGTTCGATCGAATTTAACGATCAAGAACAAAAAATCGTTAAGGGGCTGTTCTTGTTAACCAGCAAGCCAGTGCTTTACGTAGCCAACATTGCCGAAGAAGACATGGCAGATCCGGATGCCAACAAGTATATGGATGCCATCAAAGAACACGTTAAAGGCGATGGTGAGGTTATCGGGGTTGCGGCAGCAGCTGAAGAACAGATCGCCGAAATGGATGAAGAAGAAAAGGCTGACTTCCTGGAAATGGAAGGCGTTGAAGAACCCGGTTTAAACCGGTTGATTCGCGCGGCCTACAAGCTGTTGGGGCTGGAAACCTTCTTTACGGCTGGTGGTCCCGAAACGCGGGCTTGGACTTTTAAGAAGGGTACCAAAGCTCCACAGGCTGCCGGTATCATTCACTCTGACTTTGAGCGCGGCTTTATTCGGGCCGAAGTCATGAGCTTTGCCGACTTAGACGAGCTGGGCAGTGCGCAGGCCGTTAAGGAAGCCGGCAAATTGCGCTTGGAAGGTAAGGAATACGTCATGCAAGATGGCGACATCGTAGAGTTCCGCTTCAACGTCTAATCATTGAATCATTAAACTAGAGAGGAAGAACATCTTGGCTGAATCAAAAGAACAACAACCACGTAATGCCGCTGCCGGTCAGCGACAAAAAGAATATGCCAAAGACCAACGTCAAGAAACGGCACGGGCCTTTACGCAATATAATCTGACGCGCAAAAACGAAGAATTTATGTTTCAACTAAACAAGCAGCTGGACGCTCAAGGAGCCGACCCGGCCAAGAAGCCAGCCATGCTTGAAGAAACGATCAAAGCTTTGCAAGAAGGCCAAAAGTCTGGTCAAACCGCCCGTGGCTTATTTGGTACGCCAACGCAGCGGGCCCACGCTCTGCTGCATCCAGAACCAACGGAAAAGGCACAGACGCAAACCTCATTGAAGCTGATGGCCCTGGATAACGGGATCATGTTCTTTGCGATCTTTACCTTCATGTTCGGGCTGATGGACTGGATCTCCCCACAAGCAATGAAGGTAGCCCACAATGGTAACATGGGGATCACCTCAATTATTCTGGTGGCTATTACCGGTGGGATTCTGTTTGGCTGGATTGCTAAGTACATGCTGCCGGTCAAAAACGCCGAGGGTAAGTACGTCAAGCGGCCATTATGGGCACGAATCGTTACGGTGGTCAGCGGTCTGGTAATGTGGATTTTGATCTACATTCTGACGGCTATGATGCCAAACAGCGTCAACCCACTCTTGAATCAATGGTTCTACCTGATCTTGGGTGTGGCTGCCTTTGCAATCGACATTTGGCTGCGGGGTCGCTACCACATTACCAGTGCCTTTTCACCACGCCGTCAACAACGGCAATAAAAATCAGCATCGCGGTTCCACGTGAAACGCGATGCTTTTTTAAATCGTCAGAATTTATCGTCGACAGATTTGTGATTTGGTCCTAAAACAGTGATTAAAAGGCGTTAAATCCGAACAATCTGAAAAATATTATTAGAATTATGTTAGAATCACGATTATTCGTTGACCAATCGTTAAAAACCTAGTAAGGTAATAGCTAATATTTAAAGAAGGAAGTGCAGATTGATGTCGAATTGGGATACTAAGTTTGCCAAGAAGGGCTTAACGTTTGATGATGTGCTGCTGATTCCAGCGGAAAGTCATGTCTTGCCAAATGAAGTCGATTTGAGTACGCAGCTGGCAAAGAATATTAAACTGAACGTGCCATTTATCAGTGCCGGGATGGACACCGTTACTGAAAGCTCAATGGCGATTGCGATGGCCTTGCAAGGTGGGATGGGGGTCGTTCATAAGAACATGTCCATCGATGCTCAAGCCGGCGAAGTAGCCACGGTTAAAGGCGTTGAACTGCCTGCCAACTCCAACTTCAACCGCGCTGCAGTTGACGAAAACGGCCATCTGCTGGTTGCGGCTGCCGTTGGGGTTACGTCCGACACGTTCCAACGTGCTGAAGCACTGCTGAAGGCCGGCGTTGACGCCATCGTGATCGACACGGCCCATGGTCACTCGGCTGGGGTGCTGCGCAAGATTGCGGAAATCCGCGAACACTTCCCAGAAGCAACGCTGATTGCTGGTAACGTAGCAACTGGTGAAGGTACCAAGGCGCTGTTCGACGCTGGCGTTGACGTGGTTAAAGTCGGCATCGGCCCTGGCTCAATCTGCACGACGCGGGTGGTTGCCGGTGTTGGTGTTCCACAGATCACAGCAATTTACGATGCGGCTTCCGTGGCTCATGAATACGGTAAGGCCATCATTGCCGATGGTGGGATCAAGTACTCTGGTGACATCGTAAAGGCCCTGGCTGCTGGTGGTAACGCCGTTATGTTGGGTAGTATGTTTGCTGGTACGACGGAAGCCCCTGGTCAAGTCTTTGAAGAAAACGGCAAGAAGTACAAAGGTTACCGTGGGATGGGCTCAGTTGCTGCCATGGCTCAATCACATGGTTCTTCTGACCGTTACTTCCAAGGTGGGGTCAACGAAGCCAACAAGCTGGTTCCAGAAGGTATCGAAGCCCGGGTTGAATATAAGGGCGACGTTGCTGACGTGATCTTCCAAATGGTCGGCGGTCTGCGCTCTGGGATGGGCTACGTTGGTGCCAAGGACATCCAAACCTTGATCGACAACGCTCAATTCGTACAAATCACGAACGCCGGTCTGCGTGAATCACACCCACACGACGTTCAAATTACCAAGGCTGCTCCTAACTACAAATAAGCAGTTCTGATTAATAAAAGCGCTGAGTCAGTGATGACCGGCGCTTTTTTACTGTCTTAAATACTATGCTTTAGTGATGATGTGGCAGGCTAGGACGATATGCTTGCTTGCTGTGAACGGTTGCTTTAGAATTTTGGCAATACGCGGCCTAACTTGCATACCGATTGTTTCAGTTATCTGAATCAGTCAAAAACTATCTGATAATATGGTAGGATATTAATTAGTAAAACTTCAAAAAAGGAAGAATATAATAATGAAGAAACTGTTCATTTTGTTGATGATTTTAGCCGCAATTTGTTTTGTTACCGTATGGATTTACCAGACCCGGCGCTTGAAACGAAATGCCCAAGCATCAATCAGCAAAGGACAGGTAATGATAAACTGGGGACTGATCATCCTGTTTGCAATTGGCCTGGTTGGCACGTTTACAGCACCAGACGGCAAAACAACCGGCACGGTGCAGCATCAATCAGCAACCGAACATGCCTCAACCAAGATCAGCAAGGCTCAGTCCAGTTCTACGCCTGCCAAGGCGGCTTCTTTGGCTGCCAGCAGTTCACAGTCTGGTTCATTATCTTCATCATCCAGTTTATCGAGTTCCAGCAGTCAGCTGCAGGTTGATTTTCCGACCGATGTTTCATTAAATAAGACGGGAGACGCGACCGTCAGCTTTAAGGCACCAGCTAATACCCAGTTTGAAATCAAGGACAGCAATAACAACGTGGTGACGACCTTAAACGGCAACGCACAAGGCGCTGATCAGACCTATAACTTTAAAAAACCGGGTAAGTACCACGTTACTGCGCATAACGGCGACCAAACCATTGATAAAGACTTAACAGTGCGTGGAATTAGTCAATAATCTATTAAAATTTTATCCAATAAATTTATTTAATAAAATTATTTATAAATTATAAATAATCCGTACGTAGAGCAGTAATGTAATGCATCTGTGCATATAAAACAATAAATGAAAAGCTTAACAAATAAGGCGTTAATCCCTGATATAGCAGTATATAAGGGGGTTGGCGCCTTGATTTTTGGGGGCTGAGCATAGATAATTTTAAGGTATGTAGATGTAAAAATTTTTTTAAAAATGGGACTATGTAAATATGAATGAAGAATCGAATCAAAATCAACCGGTGCAACATTCGCACCACCATCACCACCATCATCATCACCATCGTCGGAAACGATTAGGTTTGAAGATTTTGTGGTCATTCATTGGACTTTTGGTGATTCTCGCTTTGATTTTCGCGGGGGTTGCCTGGCGAAACGTCCACGTTGCTACAGATAATATGTATAGCGAATCAGGCGCCAAGACGTACCGAAATGCTGATAAAGTTCTCAAGCAAGGCAAGCCGATCAATATCCTGCTTTTGGGTACCGATACGGGGGCGCTGGGACGTGACTATAAAGGGCGAACGGATACGATCATGATGATGACGCTCAATCCGCAAAAAAAGACGACTACGATTGTCAGCCTGCCACGGGATATGAAGGTTAATCTGTCTGGCTACGCGGAATATTCACCGGCTAAGATCAACGCGGCTTATACATATGGTGGGGTTAAAGAAACCATCAATACTGTTCAAAAATACTTTAACGTGCCAATTGACTACTATGTACTGGTCAATATGGGCGGTCTGGAAAAAGCCATCAATCAAGTTGGTGGCGTCAGCGTGACTTCGCCATTGACGTTTGATTATGAAGGCTACAGCTTTAAAAAGGGCCAGACGTACCACATGAATGGTGCCAAAGCCCTGGCCTTCAGTCGGATGCGCTATGATGATCCGCAAGGCGACTATGGCCGCCAAGAACGCCAGCGCCTGGTCATCACGGCTTTAATGAAGGAAGCTGCCTCATATAAGTCAGTGCTCAACCAAAAATTCTTAAATTCAATTGCTGATCAGTCCAAGACCAATCTGACGTTCAGTGACATGACAACGTTAGCCATGAAGTATCGCAAGGCCAATGGCAAAGTGGTTTCTGACCACGCGCAGGGCCATGGCGACAGTGAAGGCGGCGAGTCGTTTGAAATCGTGCCAACCAGCGAAATGCAGCGCGTGTCGGATGAGATTCGCGATGCCCTGCAGCTTAAACACGTCAGCGTGACTGATTAAAGGAGGAAAAAAGTGGAAAACAGCAGCAACAATACGATCGATTTGCGACGCCTGTTCAATCTGTGTCGTAAACATTTGAAGTTTTTGATTACCTGTACGATTGTTTTGGCGTTGGCCGGCTTTATCGTTTCAAAATTTATTATGACGCCGAAGTACACGGCAACCACGCAATTACTGGTTAACCAGAAGAACGAAAATAATGCCAATGGTCAGGCCTACAACAACCAACAGGCCGACATTCAGGTCATCAATACCTACAAGGACATTATTACCAGTCCAGTGATCTTAAAGGAAACCAAAAAAGAACTGGCCAACCCAGTTAAGGTCATTCGCAAGGCCCAGCCAGCTAAGTACAAGACGCTGGCCGATGGGACCAAGCGATTGGTCAGCGCGGCCAAACCAGCAAAGGTGGAACACACAGGTCAAGGCTACAGTATAACGACCAGCCAGCTGTCAAACGCGATCACGATCAAGACGCAGACCAACTCGCAGGTTTTCTCCGTTAGCGTGGAAACCGATAATCCTAAGAAGTCGGCAGCGGCCGCCAATACGATTGCGCAGGTCTTTAAAAACAGAATCAAGAAGATCATGAACGTCAACAATGTCACGATCGTCGCGCGAGCCGCAACGCCAAATAAGCCATCATCGCCTAACGTTAAGCTGTTTACGCTGGCGGGGGCCGTTTTGGGACTTCTGCTCAGCTTTATGATCGTCTTGATGCGGGATCTGATGGATACCAGTGTTCGAGACAACGACTTTATGGTTGATGAAGTTGGCTTGACGAATCTAGGAACGATCACGCACATCAACTTGGATGACGGTTTCTCAATCAAGCGGCGTTCGCAAAACACGCAGATGCGTCGAGTCTAAAGGAGGGTTATGATGGGGATCTTCAAACGCAAGTCGCGAGTCGACAATAATACGATGAAAAACGGTGCTAAGCTGATCACGGTGGCTAAGCCTAAGAGCGTGGCTGCTGAACAGTTTCGGACCGTGCGTACCAACATTCACTTCATGGCCGTGGACCGACGCTTAAAGACGATTGCTTTTACCTCCGCCAATGTCAGTGAAGGGAAAAGTACCGTCGCGGCCAACCTGGCGATTGTCTGGGCGCAAGAGGGCAAGAGCGTACTGCTGATTGACGCCGACATGCGCCGCCCAACGCTGTACTCGACTTTTGATCTAACCGGTCAAGAAGGACTTTCAACGGTCTTGAGCAGTGATCAGGCAGAAGTTAACTTGAACGCTGTGATTCAAGAAAGCGGCATTGAAGGACTAGATGTGCTGCCAAGCGGGGCGGTACCGCCAAATCCAGTCGAGCTGCTGAGCTCACAACGAATGAAGGTGCTTTTGGAAGCCGTGCAGGCCCAATACGATCTGGTCGTATTAGACGTGCCGCCAATGCTGGAAGTTACCGATACGCAAACAATCGCGGGCAGCGTGGATGGCGTGGTGCTAGTCGTTCGCCAAGGTCTTACGCAAAAAGCCGGCGTGCGGCGGGCCGTTGAACTGTTGAAGATGAGTCACGCACATCTATTAGGCTACGTTATGAATGACGTCGTACCAGAAGATGACGCGGGCTACGGCTACGGTTATGGCTATGGCTACGGTTATGGCTATGAAAAGGAATCGGAAAACTAGTCGTATTAAAAGCAGGAAGGGTGAATCAGGATGGTTTTAATCGATCTGCATTGTCACTTGTTGCCAGGCGTGGATGATGGTTCACCGGACCTCGCGACTTCTTTAAAACTGGCCCAAGACGCGGTTAATGATGGCGTAACGCACGCATTATTGACGCCGCACCATATGAATGGGCACTATCTCAATCATAAAGCCGATGTATTGCAGCTGACGGCGGACTTTCAACAAACCTTAAAGGAAAACGCGATTCCATTAACGGTTTTTCCGGGGCAAGAAGTTCGGATTAATGGCGAGCTGTTGGAAGCCTTGCGTAAGGACGATATTTTGTTCGCGGATGAAGGCGGGCGCTACATGCTGCTGGAGTTTCCCAGCCAAGAAGTGCCACAGTACGCGAAGGAAATGGTTTTTAAGCTGCGGCAGCAAGGTATCGTGCCGATTATCGTCCACCCCGAACGAAACGCCGAGCTGCTGGAACATCCGGAAAGACTGCAGCCATTCTTGGAACAGGGATGTCTGACCCAATTGACGTCCAGCAGCTATCTGGGTCGGTTCGGCAAAAAGATTGAAAAGGTGACGACCAGCATGATCAAGGCCGGGCAGGGAGCCATCTTTGCCTCTGACGCGCATGCCTTGAGTCATCGCGAATATGAGCTCAGCGAAGCGCTGAAGAAACTGCGTGGCGAATTTGGCGCTGAGCTGGCCGATACATATGAACAAAACGCGCGCGACATTATTAATGGGGATCAGGTTAATTTAGATTGGCAGCCACTGCCTAAAAAGAAACGTTTTTGGTTCTTTTAGTTAAGAAAATTAGGCGAGGGGGGGGTAACCTCGCCCCGCTTTTCGACTATAGAGGATGATTAAGGGAGGAGGAATCGTGTGATGATGGCAACAAAAACTAAACCATACGTCAATCAGCAGCGCGTAAAAAAGCAGCTGTTTTATCCAGTCTTCAAGCGCAACTTTGATATGATTGCCAGCTTGCTTGCCTTACTGCTGCTTTCGCCATTGTTTTTGGTGATTGCAGTACGGATCAAGCTTGAAGATGGTGGTCCGGTAATTTACTCACAGACGCGGCTTGGGAAAAACGAAAAGCCGTTTAAAATGTACAAGTTTCGTTCAATGGTGCAGAATGCCGATCAGATTAAGCAGCAGCTGCTCGACCAAAATGAGGTTGAAGGCGCGATGTTTAAAATGAAGGAAGATCCACGAGTTACCAAGACTGGTAAGTGGATTCGCAAATACAGCTTGGACGAACTGCCACAATTGGTAAACGTACTCTTGGGGGATATGAGTCTGGTTGGACCACGGCCGCCGCTGCCAAGCGAGGTCGCCGAATATACTGATTACGACAAGCAGCGGCTGTTGGTTACGCCCGGCTGTACGGGACTTTGGCAAGCTACGATCCGCAATGATTCTAATTTTGATGAAATGGTATATTTGGACATTCGATACATAAATAAGATGAATATTTGGATTGATTTTTATATTATATTAAAAACAGTGTGGATAATGATTAAGCCAAACAGTGCGTTTTAGTCTAAGGAATAAAAGTAATGCAACAATTTCATAAAGATAAGTATGAAGTGATTTATGCAGCAGATAATCTATTTACACCAATTATGGGGACCAGTATTATCTCGCTTTTTGAAAATAATAAAGATGCAGAAGAAATTAATCTGACAATATTGGATTCAGGCATTACAAGGAGTGATAAAAAAAGAATAGAGGATATTTGCAGAAGGTACAATCGTCGTAATCCAAGATGGATACCTGCCGTTAATATTGAGAATAGGTTATCAATATCTGTAAAGACAGATCGTGGATCTTTATCTCAATATTCAAGATTATTTTTGAAAGATATATATTCTAGAGATACTAAGCGTGTGCTTTATTTAGATTGTGATACCCTTGTTGTTTCTTCATTAAAAAGATTATGGAACTTAGATTTAGAAGGCAATATTATTGCGGCACTTAAGGATGCATTTAGTAAGTTATATCGGAATAATATAAATTTAAAAAAAGATGCATTAATGTTTAATTCGGGCGTTATGTTAATTGACTTGGAGAAGTGGCGAAATTTTAATGTTGAGGAACAACTATTAAAATTTATTACTTCGAAAAAAGGTAGGGTTCAACAAGGTGATCAGGGTGTTTTGAATGCAATTTTATCAGATAAAACTAAAATTTTAAGACCGAATTTTAATGCTCTATCACTGATGTTTGAAATGGAGTACGAAGATTTAATAAAATACAGAAAACCCGTAGACTACTATACTAAAGATGAAATTATGGATGCAGTAAACAATCCAAATATTATACATTTTACTAGTGGTTTTAATATTATACGTCCATGGTTTGAAAAATCTAATCATCCTAGAGCTTCAGAATGGATAAAATATAAAAATATTAGTCCATGGAAAAATAAATCTTTATTAAGTGAAAGAAAACCTGCTTATTTAAGATTGGCTTACAAATTATTTTATAAGTTTCCTAAATGGTTATCTCTAGAAGTATTTGGTTTTTTACAAGCGTATGTAAGGCCAATATTAAATAGATTTAAATATTAGGAGTTAGGAGAATACATAAATTAATGAAAGGTATTATTTTAGCCGGGGGTAGCGGAACACGGCTCTACCCAATTACACGTGGTATTTCTAAACAATTGATTCCGGTTTATGATAAGCCAATGATTTATTATCCATTGTCAACTTTGATGCTGGCAGGGATTCGTGATGTTTTGGTAATTTCAACGCCAGAATATTTGCCACTGTTTGAAGAACTATTAGGAGACGGTTCAAAAATCGGAATGAACTTTTCCTATCAAGTACAGGAACATCCCAATGGTTTGGCCGAAGCATTTATTTTAGGTGAAGATTTTATCGGTAATGATTCAGTTGCCCTCGTTTTAGGCGACAACATCTACTACGGCTCGGGACTTTCAACACTAGTTCAAAATGCCGCACAAAAAGAAAACGGAGCAACAGTGTTTGGCTACCATGTCAATGATCCAGAACGCTTTGGCGTCGTTGAGTTTGATGAAAATATGCATGCCCTCTCATTGGAAGAAAAGCCAAAACAGCCTAAGAGCAACTACGCGGTAACTGGGCTTTACTTCTATGATAATGATGTCGTTGAGATTGCCAAGCATATTCAGCCGTCGGCACGGGGCGAATTAGAAATCACTGACGTCAATAAAGAGTACTTAAAACGTGGTCAGTTGGACGTGCAGTTGATGGGTCGCGGTTATGCCTGGCTCGATACTGGCACGCACGACTCAATGCTTGAAGCAGCCAACTTTATAGCCACGATTGAGAAACGGCAAAATCTGAAGGTTGCTGCAATTGAAGAAATTGCCTACCGGATGGGATACATAAATAAGGATGAATTGATTAAACTGGCACAGCCATTAAAGAAAAATGATTATGGTCAGTACTTATTGCGTTTGGCAGAGGAGAAATAATTATGGGTAAATTAAACGTTCAAACGACAAAATTACAAGACGTTAAGATTATCACACCAGCCGTCTTTGGCGATCATCGTGGCTTCTTTGAGGAAACCTACTCCGATCGTGACTTTAAAGCTGCTGGCATTGATTTTGACTTTGTCCAGGATAACCAGTCGCTGTCCACCCAAGCCGGTGTTTTACGCGGCTTGCACTTTCAGCGTGGTCAGGCCGCGCAAACCAAATTGATTCGCGTGGTTACCGGCGCGGTTTTGGATGTCATTGTTGATCTGCGGAAGGGTTCACCAACGTACAAGCAGTGGGAAGGCTACATTCTTTCCGCCAGCAACCATCGTCAGCTGTTGGTACCACGCGGTTTTGCGCATGGCTTTCTGACGCTGACTGACAATGTCAACTTTGTCTACAAATGCGACAACTACTATGATGCTGAAGCTGATGGCGGGATCTCGTTTAAGACGCCTGAACTCAACATTGACTGGCCAATCGAATTTGACAAGGCGATTACTTCTGAAAAAGATGCCAAGCAGCCAACCCTGACGGAATTCGAAAAGGACAATCCGTTTGTCTACGGTGAAATCTAGGAGATGCAAGTATGACAGAATTTAAGAATATTATCGTAACGGGTGGCTGTGGTTTTATTGGCTCCAACTTCGTTCACTACGTCGTTAACAACCATCCGGAAGTAGAACACATCACGGTATTGGACAAGCTGACTTATGCCGGCAATAAGGCCAATCTGGCGGGACTGCCAACTGATCGTGTGGAACTGGTAGTCGGCGACATCTGTGACAAAGAACTGGTTGATCAGTTGGTTTCAAAAGCTGATGCCGTGGTTCACTACGCGGCTGAAAGCCATAATGACAATTCGTTGCAGAATCCGGATCCATTTATTCAAACCAATATTGTCGGTACCTACACGCTGATTCAAGCCTGCCGCAAGTATGACGTGCGGTTCCACCATATTTCTACGGATGAGGTTTATGGTGATCTGCCACTGCGTGAAGACTTGCCAGGTCATGGTGAGGGGCCTGGCGAAAAGTTCACGCCGGATTCTCCATACCGACCATCTAGTCCTTACTCATCATCAAAGGCCAGCTCCGACCTGTTGGTACGGGCATGGGTTCGTTCATTTGGACTGAAGGCGACTATTTCCAATTGTTCGAACAACTACGGTCCTTACCAACATATTGAAAAGTTTATTCCACGGCAGATTACCAATATCTTGAGTGGCATTCGGCCAAAGCTTTATGGCTCAGGGAAGAACGTGCGTGACTGGATTCATACCAATGATCATTCACGGGCGGTTTGGACGATTTTGACCAAGGGCAAGATTGGCGAGACGTACTTGATTGGTGCCAATGGCGAAAAGAACAATAAAGAGGTTCTGGAGCTGATTCTGGAAATGATGGATCAACCTAAAGATGCCTATGATCACGTTAAGGACCGTCCTGGTCATGATCTGCGCTATGCAATTGACGCTACTAAGTTGCGGACAGAGCTGGGTTGGGAACCTAAGTATACGGACTTCCGTGAAGGCTTGAAGGACACGATCAAGTGGTATACCGAACACCGTGATTGGTGGGAAGCGGAAAAAGCCGCTGTGGAAGCCAAGTACGCTAAAAATGGTCAATAAAAATAAAATGTTTAAAAGCCAGACTATGGTCTGGCTTATTTAGATATTATTAGGAGATAAAAATAGTGAAGATAGGTTGTATTATTGTTTTATATAAACCTAATTATCAAGTGGTTAATAACATTAAGAAATATCCAAAGCTATATAAACTGGTATTAATAGATAATTCACCAAATAATAATAGTAAATTATTTGAATCTATATTAAGTGAGAGTGTTACATATATACCACTGCTAAAAAATATGGGGATAGCACATGCTCTAAATATTGGTATTAAAGATATTTTAAATTCTGTAGATTATATAATTACTATGGATCAAGATAGTAAGTTGAACTCTGAACTTTTACTGACATATCAAAACTATATAAATGAGCATAAGCGAACGTTTGCGCTAACTCCTCAATATAATACTGGACGTTGTCAAATTAAGAAAGATAATAGAACAAAGAAAGTCTCTTTATCTATGCAGTCTGGGACTCTTTTTAACGTTGAAGTATTTAAA
This sequence comes from Limosilactobacillus pulli, assembly GCF_947381555.1. Taxonomy (NCBI): domain Bacteria; kingdom Bacillati; phylum Bacillota; class Bacilli; order Lactobacillales; family Lactobacillaceae; genus Limosilactobacillus; species Limosilactobacillus pulli. Next base: position 3,709 of record NZ_CANCWQ010000002.1, on the reverse strand, counting down.
AAAATTGGATATTTTGATGAAAGATTATTTATAGATGTAGTTGATTGGGAATTTTTTTTACGCATGAAAAAATATGGGCTTGAGTTAATACGCATTAACAGGGCTATATTAGAGCATCAGCCTGCAATAACTAAAGAAAAATATATAGGACCGTATAAATTAAAGTATGGAGTTGCTTCACCCCTAAGATATTACTATCAAGCTCGCAATTTACTGTGGGTGGCAAGAAGGTATAGGAGTTTAAATCTATATGTAAATTTAGTAATAAAGTGGTTAAAAATAATATTGCTATTTGATAATAAGAAAGAATATTTATTGTCTTTTTATGAGGGAGTTCAGGATGCTATAAAAAATAAATTGGGTGAGAAACATGAAAAAGAGAATATTACAAGTTAATTTAGATGGTACAGGTGGTGCTTTTTCATTAATGTACCAACTGCAAAAACATTTAAAAAGTAAATACATTTTTGATTACTATTGGACTGGAAGTTTTATTCGTTCTACCAAATCGTATGAACTTGAAAAAATGGGAAGTAGAATATATGAGGATAATTTACGAAAGCATAAAATTATAGGTCATATGCTACTACCATGGCATTTTTATAGATTTTTGAAGAAAAATCCATATGAGATAATACATATTAATGCCGATGTGGCATATAAGGAATTGTTATATGCCATATCAGCAAGAAAAGCTGGTGTAAGAAAGATAATAATTCATTCTCATTCAAGTGGGGTTAATGGTAATTATAAATATATAAAACTAATTCTTCATAAATTATGTAAACCATTTTTGAAAAATTATGGAGATGAATTTCTTACATGTTCTAATTTGGCTTCGAAATGGATGTTTGATGATGAAAGCAAAGTAGTTATGGTCAACAATGGAATAGATTTAAAAAAGTATGCTTTTAATCCAGTGATAAGAAAAAGTGTACGTAATAGTCTAAATTTAGATTTAAAGACAAAAGTAATAGGTACCATTGGGAATTTTTCATATCAAAAAAATCCATTTTTTTTAATTGATCTATTAAAGGAAATTAATTCCGATAGTAAATATACATTGCTATTTGTAGGGGATGGAGAAAACAAAAATAGGGTAGAAAAATATGCTAAAAAATTAGGCGTGTATGATAGTTGTATTTTTTATGGCAAGACAGATAGTGTTTCAGATTTATTGAACGCAATGGATATATTTTTATTACCATCTAGATTTGAGGGATTACCAGTAAGTGCTATAGAAGCACAAGGAAATGGGTTGCCTTGTTTGCTTTCTAAAAATATAACTAGAGAAGTGAGGGTAACGCCAAATTGTTTTTTCTTATCGGTTAATGATATTAATGAATGGAAAACTTTAATAGAAAAAAAATATTTTAGTGAAAAAAGGGAAGATGCTATTAATTTCCTTAAAAAAAACAAATTTGATATTAAAGACAGTGCTAGATTACTTGATAATGTTTATGATAGGTAAAAGATATGGCAGAAAACCAATTAAATATATTACGATACTTAAGCTTACTTGTAATAAGCATATTTATAGTTTTTGTAAAAGATCCATATTTATTAATATTACTGGCTACTTTTCTATTATTTAAAATAATAAAATTAGCAAGATGGTCTTTTTTTAGTGAACTATCAGTATTATTATGGTATGCCTTTTTTGAGGGGGTCATTCAAAAAACGGTTGGAGTTACAGGAAACACTTTATCATGGGCAGGAACACATATGCCTTTTTATTTCGATGAACTTTCTATTGCTACGATTTCGTTTTTATTAATAGAATTATTTTTTTTAGAATTTACTAAAATTATTTCAAATGAAAAAAATATATATAGATTAAATCTAGGAATTCCTTTAGGGTTGGCAATTTTTCTGTCATTGATTTCTTCGATACTTATGGTTTTAGTTTTTCCATCTTTACCAACGTTTACCGCAAATCTAGTAACCCGTAGAACTCAAGGATTAAGTAGTTTGTATGGTTTAGTACTATTTTCTTTAGTTTTAAGTAGTCTAACGGTTGAACAAAGTTTTCAACATAAGATTCTTTATGTATTCTATGCATTTAATATTTTTTGGAGCTTTGGCCATGCTGAACGTGTGGAAGTATTAGGATATTTATCATATATAGTTTTAAAATCAATAAATTTTTATAAATTTTCTTTAAATAAAAAAACTTATAAGAAAATGAAAAAAATCTTTTATGTAATAATAATCATTACTATACTGCTTGCTATGTATATAGGATTGACTAGAATGGGAAATTCAAAGGTTACTATTTCTTCTTTTTTTGTTAATTTTTTATCGCAAGGAACTGTTGGTGATGTAACATATATTTTTAACTGTGCTACAGATCTATGGAAAAAAGGGTTGGAAGTAAATGGAGTAACTTATTTGGATTATTTATACAGATTAATTCCTGGTATACATTCTAATTATTCTTCAGAGACTATGTTACATTTTCTTTATCCGGAAACGATGGGAGGACAGTTGTTTTTTGCAGAGCCCATGATGAATTTTGGCCTTGTGGGCACAGTTATTATGAACATTGTATTTTTTATAATTATGGGATGGATATTACATAATAGTTCAAAAAAATATATGGGATATTTTTATATACCAATTGTTATTGAGATATTTAGAACAGCTTATTATGGAAGAGCTTCTTGGATGTTAGCTTGTTTCATAGAAGTGCCGATTATTTATTTTACTATATACATATTGAAAAAAATCTTTTATACAACGAAAACAAAAATTAGTGAATAGAGACTAAAAATGAAAAGAATATCAATTATTACTCCATTATATAATGGAAGTAAATTTGTTAAATCAATTATCGAAAATGCAAAAAAATTGAATTTTAATGTAAAAAAATATGATTATGAAGTTGAGCTTGTTTGTGTAAATGACAAACCAGGAGATATATTAAATTTTAAAATGCCCCATGAAATTATATTTAAATTAATTGAAAATCATCATAACTTGGGAATACAACAGTCACGTGTAAATGGTTTAAAAGAGTCAACGGGTGATTATATTATTTTTTTAGACCAAGACGACGAGCTTATTGTTGATAACTATATCTCACAATTAAATAAAATAAAGAGTGCGGATATAGTAGTTGGTAATTTATATATAGATTTTAACAATAAGAAAAAAAAAGTCTTCAGAAATAGAAAAGCAATGGTAGATGCAATAAAAGAAAAAACTTTATTAGAATATGTAAATATGATTACGTCTCCAGGACAATGCTTGATTAGAAGAAACATAATCCCTGTTGACTGGATTAATTCCATTATGAAAATAAATGGTGCTGATGATCTATTACTATGGTTATTACTTTATGATAAAGGTGCTAGATTTGCTGTTAATGAAGAAATTGTTTACTATCACAAAACAACGTTTCTTGGTAATTTATCTAGCAATAGTCAAGCTATGTTTAGCTCGGAAAAAGAGCTAATACAAATTTTAGAAAAAATAGGATATCCTTCAGAAAAAATAGACATTTTGCAAGAAACATTTATTTTGAATCATAATTTAAAATTATATGATTTATGGAATTTAAGATTAACTATAATAAGAAAAATTTTTTATTCTATAAAGTTTCGTTTAATAAATAAATTTTGAAAAGAAGAATGCGAATTGCTAGTTCGTAATATTTAACAAAAAAAGCCCAACATAGTCAGACTCATAAGTGACAAAAAACAAAAAG